>NZ_BTGO01000007.1:0-211072 GCF_042846595.1 Microbacterium sp. MTN4-26 | reverse complement strand
CGTCTGGCACGAGATGCTCCGCCGCCACGCCGGCCCCTCCGGTATCGCCCTGACGCGGCAGAACATCCCCACCTTCGAGCGCGGTGACGGTGAGGCCAGCGGCGACGTCCTGGCCTCCGCCGACCTTGCCGCGAAGGGCGCATACGTCCTCGCCGAGGCACCGAACGGCACACCCGACGTGATCATCATCGCGACCGGGTCCGAGGTGCAGCTGGCCGTCGCCGCCCGCGAAGCCCTCGCGGCCGACGGCGTGGGCGTGCGCGTCGTCTCCGCCCCGTCACTGGAATGGTTCGCCGAACAGGACGCCGACTACCGCGAAAGCGTCCTCCCCACCGCGATCACCGCCCGCGTCTCCGTCGAAGCCGGACTCGCCCTCAGCTGGCGCGGCATCGTCGGCGACCGCGGCCGATCCGTCTCCATCGAGCACTTCGGCGCCTCCGCCGACTACCAGACCCTGTTCGACAAGTTCGGCATCACCACCGAAGCCGTCATCACCGCCGCCCGCGAAACCCTCGAGGAGAACGCATGAGCACCCCCACCGCACGCGGAGGAACGCTTCCCGTCGCACCGCCGGCATCGATGAGGGCGAGCGTGCTCATCCGGCCGGAACACATCGAGACGCAGAACCGACCGGTCCCGGTCCCGCGCTCGGATGAGGTCCTCGTACGCGTCTCCGCCGTGGGGGTCTGCGGATCCGACGTGCACTTCTATCGGGACGGCCATCTCGGGGACTGGAAGGCGAGCGATCCCCTCGTGCTCGGGCACGAGTCGGGCGGGACCATCGTCGCCGTGGGCGACGCGACCGATCCGGGGCGCGTCGGCGAGAGGGTGTCGATCGAACCGCAGCATCCTTCACCCTCCTCGCCCGAGACGCTGCGCGGTGACTACAACCTCGACCCGCACATGAGGTTCTACGCCGTGCCCGGAACCGACGGCGCCTTCCGGGAGTATGTGACGATCCAGAGCCACTTCGCGCACCGCATCCCCGACTCGGTCAGCGATCACGCGGCCGCTCTGATGGAACCGCTGTCGGTAGCGATCGCCACGGCACGGAAGGCGTGCTTCTCCCCCGGGGCGCGCGTCCTGATCGCCGGTGCGGGTCCGATCGGCATCGCCCTGGTTCAGGTCGCGCGCGCGTTCGGCGTCACCGAGGTGATCGTGTCGGATCTCGCACCGGAGCGGCGCCAGACGGCGCTCCGCTTCGGTGCGCACGTGGTCCTCGATCCACGCGCAACGCCTCCGCCCGAGGTGTCGACCGTTGACGCCTTCGTCGACGCGTCCGGTGCCGATTCCGCCGTGCGCGAGGGCATCACGGCGGTACGGCCCGGGGGAAGGGTCGTCCTGGTGGGCATGGGCCTTTCCGAGATGCCCCTGCCGATCACGATCATCCAGAACCGGGAGCTGATCGTCACCGGGGTCTTCCGCTATGCCAACACCTGGCCAACCGCGATCGCGCTCGTCGCCGGAGGACACGTCGACCTGGATGCGATGGTCACCGCAACCTTCGGCCTCAGCGAGGTCGCGCGTGCCCTGGAATCTACCGCGGACCCCTCGACGATCAAGGCCATCGTGGAACCCACCCGCCCCTGACCGCTGCACACCCACCCGACCTGAGCCTGCGACCGCGCCAGGCCGTCACCATCCCGCCACGCACCCCACCCCTCCCGATGTCGTGGCGACCGCGACGATCTTCACGTTCATCTGGACCTGGAGCGACTTCTTCTCACCGCTGATCTATCTCCGGCTCCCCGAGACCTTCCCGGCGTCGGTCGCGCTGAAGGGCTTCATCGACGCGCAGTCGACCTCGGATTACGGATCGATGTTCGCCATGTCCGTCGTCTCTCTGGTTCCCCTGTTCATCGTGTTCCTCGTCGGTCAGCGCTACCTGATCAAGGGATTCGCGACATCCGGAATCAAGTAGTCTCCCATTCAGCGTGCCGAAGGATGGTGCCCCGTGAGCAATGACCGACTCGCCGTGACGATCACCGACGTCGCCCGACGGGCCGGGGTGTCTCCCGCGACCGTGTCCCGCGTGTTCAACGACCAGTTCCGGGGGAACGTCGAGACGGCGCACCGCGTCCGGTCGGCCGCGACCGAACTCAGCTACACCCCGAATCACCTGGCGCGCAGTTTCGCCCGCGGCAAGACGAGCGCGGTCGGCTTTCTCGTTCCCGACCTGGCCAACCCGGTGTTTCAGGCGGTGCTCACCGGCCTCAGCCTCGCTGCCGGAGACGACGGCTATCGCGTGCTGGTGGCCGACTCCGCGGAATCCATCGACGACGAGCCGCTGCTCGCGGGGGAGATCCGTCGCCGATGCGACGCGTTGGTGCTGTGCGCGCCTCGCATGGAAGACGACACCCTCGCGCAGACCGTGCGGGATCTGGCCCCGGTCGTGCTGACGAACCGGTCCAATACCGTCATCGACGCGCCGACGCTGTCAGCGGACTCGCGGACCGGGTTCGAGAACATCGCGCGCCACCTCTACACCCTGGGCCACCGCCGCCTGGCCTACATCGAGGGCCCCGAGGGTTCCGCGAACCACAATCGCCTTCGCGGCCTGGAGGATTTCGTGCGCAGCGTCGAGGGCGTTTCCCTGCAGCGCGTTCCCGGCGGAGCAACCAGCACGAGCGGGATGGATGCGGTCGACGCGCTCGTGAAAACCCGCGCGACGGCCGCCATCGCGTTCAACGACCTCGTCGGCCTCGGCGTCGTCCACGGCCTGGGCGAACGTGGTCTGCGGGTACCCGACGACATCTCGGTGACGGGCTTCGACGACATCCCGTTCGCCCGCTTCATGACCCCGACCCTCACCACCGCATCCGTGCCCCACGAGATCCTCGGCGGACTGGCCTGGAGCCGGCTCCACGCGCTGATCGAAGGACGCACGCCCGAACACAACGTGGTCTTCCAACCGCGTCTGGAGGCGCGTCGCTCCACCGCCGCTCCCCCGTCGGCGTGATCCGCGCATCCACCCGCCCCTCTACCCCGCGCCTCCCCTCCCGCAGCCCGACCCATCCGTAGCCCCGCGCCTCCCGCCACCCACGCCGAGGTCGGAGAATCGGCCTGAGGTCGGAGGATCGACGCCCGAATTCTCCGACATCGGCACGAATCTCCGACGTCCGCGAGGTCAGCCGACGCCCTTGGCGCGGAGGGCCTGCTCGAAGCCGGCAACCGATCCGCCGACCGCGTCGAGCTCGTGCGCATCCAGAAGCAGAGTGAGGCCGTTTTCAGCTCGCCTGAAGACCGCGGGCGCGCCGTACTCGGCGACCGCGGCGGCGACGTCGTCGTCCATCTCGTTCAGGTGACGCAGGTCGATGGACACGTCCAATCGCTCGACCATCGCATCCCACTCGGGCTTGCGCCGCCATGTGTGCGTGATGTCGCAGAGTGCACAGTGCGCGGTGCCGAGCATGTGCCCGATCACATACCGCAGCTCCCCGAGCGGACCACCGTCGGCCCGGTAGACGCCGACGAGCATCCCGCCTCTCGGATTCGCGTCGTGGTCCACTCCCCGATCATCACCCGGATGTCGGAGCATCGACCCGATGTCGGAGAATCCGCGCTGAATCCTCCGACATCGACGCCGATTTCCGACATCGGGGCGGGCGCGCGGCGCCGACGCCCGCACGCGACGGTGCCGGATGCGGTCAGGACTCGCGGGTGATCGTCACCTTCACGTGCAGCTGGCTCTTGAACGGGCCGGCATAGACGCCGCGGAGCGGGGGGACGTCGTTGTAGTCCCGACCCCGGCCCACGAGCACGTGCCGGTCGCCGATCTCGATGTTGTTGGTCGGGTCGAACCCCTGCCACTGGTCGGCGTACCACTCCACCCACGCGTGAGACTCACCCGTCACCGGCTCGCCGACGTCGGCGTTCGGCCGCGGGTGCAGGTATCCCGACACGTATCGGGCGGGGATCCCGACCGAGCGCAGTGCCCCGAGGGTGATGTGCGCGATGTCCTGGCACACGCCCTTGCGCGCCTCCCAGGCCTCGCTCGCGGTCGAGAGCACGCTCGTGATGCCGCTCATGTACTCGACGGCGTCACCGACGGCCACCGCGATCGCGTGCGCCGCCTCGCTCGGATTCTCGTGCTGCTGGGCGATGCCCTCGGCGAGCCTCGCCACCTCGGGATGCGGCATCGTGCGTCGCGTCTGCGTGAGCTGCTCGACGGTCTCGATGGAACGGCTCGTGGACCGCTTCAGGTCGTCCCACGTGATGTCGGGATGCTCGATCGGCCGCTCGCGCACCTCGACGAGCGACCGAGCGGTGATGGTGAGCGCACCGTGCGGCGACAGCACGTCGAACGCCGCGACACGCGTTCCGAAGTAGTCGACGTACTGGTTGACCGAGGTCGACGGATCGATGTCGAGCGACGAACTGAGCACGAACTGGCTGTCGGTCGATCCCGGCAGCATGCGCGCTTCGTTGTACGACGCCGAGACATCGCCCGGATAGGAGAAGCCGGTCTCGTGTTCGATGCGGAGTCTCTTCATGACGTCTCCCCGATCCAGCTCGGCTCGGCGTGCGTCGGGAAGAAGCGACTGCGGATCGCCTCCGACGCCTCGCGGGTCACCCGCTGCACACGATCCATGTGCAGCGGCAGCTCACTCAGGATCTCGCTCACCGGCCGGTACTCCAGGTCGTTCCGGATGCGC
This sequence comes from Microbacterium sp. MTN4-26, assembly GCF_042846595.1. Taxonomy (NCBI): domain Bacteria; kingdom Bacillati; phylum Actinomycetota; class Actinomycetes; order Micrococcales; family Microbacteriaceae; genus Microbacterium; species Microbacterium sp. MTN4-26. The sequence goes on along the minus strand of NZ_BTGO01000007.1, from coordinate 206,417 downwards.
CCCAGCGCGCGCAGCACCGGGTTGGAATGCCCGACCCGGTCAGCACGCGGATCGATCGCGCTCATGCACTCCTCGGCCTGCTGGATGGAGAAGATGATCGAGCGGGGAAACAGGCGGTCCAGCAGCAGGAACTCGGCCGCGTTGCTGGCACTCGGCATGCCGCGGTACGTGCGGAGGTACGCCTCGTACGCGCCGCACGAGCGCAGGATGGTCGTCCACGACGGACCGGATGCTTCGGTCAGCGAGCGGGTGGCGAGCATCCGGGCGGTCATGTCGGTGCGCTCGATGCTGCGGCCCAGCGTGAAGAACTGCCACGCTTCGTCTCGGCTGGTCGACGAGTCGACGCTCCCGACGGCCAGCGACGCGCGCTCACGCACCCACTGGAAGAAGTCGTGGGCCTTGTCGGTCTGCAGCCGACGCGGCATGCGGGAGTTGGTGGTGTTCAGCGTCTCCCACAGCTCGCTCGAGACGATCTCGCGGGCACGGCGGGCGTTCTCGCGCGCGGCGCCGAGCGAGTAGGCCACCGAGGCGGGGTTCATCCGGTCGATCGCGAGACGCTGCAGCACATCGTCGCGGGTGACGGGAGTCGTCGTGTCGGACGGCAGAGACCCCATGACGTTCAGCAGCGACCGGCACGCGGTGTCCTCGTCGATCCAGGGATCCTCCAGCAGCAGCTGCAGGTGCACCTCGAGGATGCGCGCCGTGCCGTCGCTGCGCTCGATGTACCGCCCGATCCAGAACAGTGATTCTGCGATGCGACTCAGCATCGGACGTCACCTCCGTCGCGCGTATCGTCTCGTCGCTGCCCTCCTCGCCCGACGACCGGACCCCCGCCAGCCCCGGTCGTTGAGCGAGCGGAGCGAGACGAAACGCTCGTCTGCTGCTGCTGCTCGGCCTGTTCGGTGCGCGAACGCGGGCGATCCTGCGGAGCCGTGTCGGGCTCGTCGTGGTCTTCGTAGATGATCGGGATCGACTGCGTCACGGCGGCCTGGTCGGCGACCAGTCCGCCCATGCCGCTGCCCTGCCCGTACTCGACGTGAGCCGGAGCCGAACCGCCGACGACCCACGTGTCCTTCGATCCGCCGCCCTGGCTGGAGTTGACCACGAGCTGCCCCTCGGGGAGGGCGACGCGCGTCAGGCCTCCCGGAAGCACCCAGATGTCCTCGCCGTCGTTGACCGCGAACGGACGCAGGTCGGCGTGACGCGGGCGCATCCCGTCTTCGACGAGGGTCGGGATGGTCGACAGCATCACGACAGGCTGGGCAATCCATCCGCGCGGATCCGCTCGCAACCGCGTGCGGAGCGTGTCGAGTTCGCTCGGCGAGGCGTCGGGTCCGACGACGAGGCCCTTGCCGCCCGATCCGTCGACCGGCTTCACGACGAGTTCGTCGAGCCTGTCGAGCACCTCCTCGAGAGCGTCGGGCTCCTCGAGCCGCCACGTGTCGACGTTCTTGAGGATGGGCTCCTCCGCCAGGTAGTAGCGCACCAGGTCGGGCACGTAGGTGTAGAGCAGCTTGTCGTCGGCGACGCCGTTGCCGACGGCGTTGGCGATCGTGACGTTGCCCAGCCGCGCCGCGAGCATGAGGCCCGGGGCGCCCAGCATCGAGTCGGCGCGGAACTGCAGCGGATCGAGGAAGTCGTCGTCGACCCGGCGGTAGATCACGTCGACGCGCTTGGGGCCGCGGGTGGTGCGCATGAACACCTTGCCGCCCATGCACAGCAGGTCGCGCCCCTCGACGAGCTCGACGCCCATGAGGCGGGCGAGCAGGGTGTGCTCGAAGTACGCCGAGTTGTACACACCCGGGGTGAGCACCACGACGTTGGGCTCCTCCACTCCGGGCGGGGCGGATGCGCGCAGCGCCGCCAGCAGCTTGTTCGGGTAGTCGCCGACCGGCCGCACCCGCATCGACACGAACAGCTCGGGAAGCGTCTGAGCCATCACGCGACGGTTCGAGATGACGTAGCTGACGCCCGAGGGCACGCGCACGTTGTCTTCGAGCACGCGCATCTCGCCGTGCTCGTCGCGGATCAGGTCGATGCCCGACACCTGGATGCGCACGCCGTTCGCGGAGTGGATGCCCGCGGCCTGCCGGTAGAAGTACTGCGACGAGGCGATGAGACCGGCCGGCAGCACACCGTCGCGCACGCAGTGCTGGTGCCCGTACGCGTCATCGAGGAACGCTTCGAGCGCGCGCACGCGCTGCTTGATGCCGGCCTCGGTCTTCGACCACTCGTCGTAGTCGATCACGCGCGGGACCGCATCCAGCGGGAACGGACGCTCCTCTCCGGCGAAGTCGAAGGTCACGCCCTGCGCGAGATAGGAGGTGGCGAGCGACTCGGTGCGCCCGCGAAGCTCCTCCTGGGTCATCTGCGCGAGCGCGTGGTGCAGCTCGCGGTAGGCGTCACGCGACCGTGATGGAGCACCCGACGTGGTCACGTCGCCGAACATCTCGTCGAAGGCCGGTACCCCCGAAGGCGTCCGCCGGGGTGTCTGGGTGGACCCGTAGCCGTCGAAGAGATCTCCCATGGGCTTCACCCTAGCCCGCGACGTGTTGCCGTGTTGTTTCCCCCGGGGGCTTGACGAGGGCTCAGTCCTTGCGCTCGAGCGCCGCCACCACGGCGCAGCCGTCACCGATTCGTCACCTCCTCTCGGCGCGCCCACGTACAGGCCGACGTAGCCTGAGACGGTGACCGAGGCCGTGCGAACATCGAGGGGATCCGGCGCCGCCGCAGCAGCAGCCGGTATCGCCGCCGCCACGCTCGGCGCGGGCGCCGGCGAGCTCACCGCGGCACTGGCGGCTCCCGCATCCAGCCCCTTCGCGGTGGTCGGCGGCGCACTGATCGACGCCGCCCCCGCCTGGGCGAAAGACCTCGCGATCGACTGGTTCGGCACGGCCGACAAGATCGCGCTCACCGTGGGCATCGCCCTCGTGCTCGCGGTCGTGGCGGCGTGGGCGGGGTGGGCGGAGCTCCGGCGCCCGCCCGCCGGAGCGGTCATCGCGGTCGCCCTCGGTGCGGTCGCGGCGATCACCGCCCTTCTCAGCGATACCGGCGACCCGCTGCCTTTCCTCCCCGGCATCCTGGCCGGTGCCGTCGCCGGCGGCACGCTGCACGTGCTGGTCGGGATGCTGCGCCCGAAGCCGCCGCGCAGAGGCACCGACACCGCCTCCGAGCTGCCGAATCGCCGGGCCTTCTTCGCCTGGACGGCCGTCGCCGCGGTCGGCGGGGCCCTCGCCGTCGCGGCGGGCAACGCGGCCCGTGCCGGATCCCGTGCGATCACGACCGTGCGCGACGCCGTCGTGCTCCCCGCACCGGCCACCACCGCGCCGCCCGTACCGGCGGGCGCCGAGCTGGGCGTCGACGGCCTTGCGCCGGTGATCACCCCGAACGCGGAGTTCTACCGCATCGACACGGCCATCATCGTGCCGTCGATCGATCCCGCGGACTGGGAGCTGCGCATCCACGGCCTGGTGGAGGAGGAGGTCGTGCTCACGTGGGACGAGCTGCTCGCCCTGCCGCTGGTGGAGACGACGGTGACACTGTCGTGCGTGTCGAACGCGGTCGGCGGATCGCTCATCGGCAATGCCCGGTGGCTGGGCTACCCCATCCGCGAGCTGCTCGCGCGCGCGAAGCCCACCGGCGACGCCGACATGGTGCTCTCGCGCTCGTCGGACGGTTTCACCGCCGGCACGCCCCTGGAGGCCCTCACCGACGACCGCGACGCGATCCTCGCGGTCGCGATGAACGACGAGCCGCTGCCGCCGGAACACGGGTTCCCGGTGCGCATGGTGGTGCCGGGCCTGTACGGCTACGTGTCGGCGACGAAGTGGGTCGTCGACCTCGAGGTCACCCGGTTCGACGAGGCGACCGCCTACTGGACGGATCGCGGCTGGTCCGAGCGCGGGCCGATCAAGCTGCAGTCCCGCATCGACGTTCCGCGGCGCGGCCGGCAGCTCTCCGCCGGCGAGACGGTCATCGCCGGAATGGCCTGGCAGCCCCACACCGGCGTCGACGGCGTCGAGGTGCAGATCGACGACGGCGACTGGCAGCCCGCGACGCTCGCCGCCGCGATCTCCGACGACACGTGGGTGCAGTGGAGTCTGCCGTGGAGCGCCGAGCCCGGCGAGCACACCCTGCGGTGCCGCGCCATCAGCGCCGACGGCCAGACCCAGACCTCGGAGTCGGCGCCACCGGCCCCGGACGGGGCCACGGGCTGGCACGAGGTCCCGGTGTCGGTGGCGTAGTCCCAGCGGGCGGCGCGGTGTCGGCGGGTGATGCGGTTGTCGTCGGTCGCGTCAGGCGGCGAGCACGACCTTCAGCTGCTCGATCGCCCAGTCCAGCTCGGTCGCGCGGATCGTCAGCGGCGGGGCGATGCGGATCGTCGCCCCGTGCGTGTCCTTGACCAGCACACCCCGCCCGAGCAGGCGCTCGGCCACCTCGCGGCCACTGCCGACGCTCGGGTCGATGTCGACGCCGGCCCAGAGGCCCGCCACGCGCACGGCGGTGACACCGTTCCCGACCAGCCCCTGCAGCTTCGCCTCGAGGTGCTCGCCGAGCGCCTTGGCGCGCGTCTGGAACTCCCCCGAGGCGAGCATCTCGACCACGCGGGCGCCGACGGCGGCGGCGAGCGGGTTGCCCCCGAAGGTCGAGCCGTGCTCGCCGGGCTTGATGACCCCGAGCACGTCGCGGTCGGCGACGACCGCCGAGACGGGCAGGATGCCGCCGCCGAGCGCCTTGCCGAGCAGGTAGACGTCGGGCACGACGCCCTCGCGGTCGCACGCGAAGGTCTCGCCGACGCGACCGAGGCCGGACTGGATCTCATCCGCGATGAAGAGCACGTTCTTCTCGGTGCAGATCTCACGCACGCGGGTGAGGAATCCTTCCGGCGGGATGACGACGCCGGCCTCGCCCTGGATGGGCTCGATGAGGACGGCCGCGGTGTTCTCGTCGATCGCCGCCGCGATCGCCTCGGCGTCGCCGAAGGGCACCTGCACGAAGCCGGGACCGTACGGACCGAACGCGTCGTGCGCATCCGGGTCGTCGCTGAAGCCCACGATGGTCGTGGTGCGCCCGTGGAAGTTGCCGCCCGCGACGACGATGCGGGCGGCATCCGTCTTGACGCCCTTCACCCGGTACGCCCACGCGCGGGCGACCTTGATTCCCGTCTCGACGGCCTCGGCGCCGGTGTTCATGGGCAGCACGAGGTCTTTCCGGCACAGCTTCGCCAGGCCCGACGAGAACTCGACGAGCTGATCGTTGTGGTAGGCGCGGCTCGTGAGGGTCAGGCGCTGCAGCTGCTCCTGCGCGACGGCGACGAGCGCCGGGTGCAGGTGTCCGAAGTTCAGCGCGGAGTACGCCGAGAGCAGGTCGAGGTAACGCTTGCCTTCGACGTCGGTGACCCACACGCCCTCGCCGCGCGAGATCACGACCGGCAGCGGGTTGTAGTTGTGGGCGAGGTGCTCGTCCTCCGCGCCGATGACGCGGATGGTGGCGGTGTCGAGGCTGGGCGAGGTGGCGGGGGTCATACCGGCGTTTCCTTGGATCGCAGTTCGAGGGTGCAGCACTTGATGCCGCCGCCGCCGAGCAGCAGCTCGGACAGGTCGACGAGCACCGGGTGATAGCCGCGTTCGCGCAGCTGGGTCTCGAAGCCCTTCGCGCGCGGCGAGATGATGACGTTCCGGCCGTCGGAGGCAGAGTTGAGACCGAAGACAGCGCCGTCCTCGTCGGAAACGCGGATCGCATCCGGATACCGCTCGGCGAGGATCGAGCGACTGGGCTCGTCGAAGGCGCCCGGCAGGTACGCGATGTTCGCGTGGTCGACGCCGCCGGGGCCCTGCACCGGGTCGAGCACGGCGATCGCGGTGTCGAGGTGGTAGAAGCGCGGGTCGACCAGGTTGAGCGAGACGACCTCGCGGCCGAAGACCTCGCCGACCTCGCCGTGGCTGTCGCCGGTCGAGCGGAAGCCGGTGCCGGCGAGGATGGTGTCGCCGACGAGCAGGAAATCGCCCTCGCCCTCGTTGACCTCGCGCGGCGCGACGACCTCGAACCCGTTCTGCCCGAACCAGTCCATGAAGGCCGGCCCCTCGGGCACGCGCTCATCGAAGCGGAACTTCGCCCCGTAGGCGACGCCGTCGATCACGAATCCGCCGTTGGCCGTGTAGACCATGTCGGGCAGACCCTCGAGCGGATCGATCAGCTCGACCTCGTGACCCAGCTCGATGTAGGTGTCGTACAGCGCCTGCCACTGCCGCACGGCCTTGGCCGTGTCGGTGGGCTTCGCCGGCTCCATCCACGGGTTGATGGTGTAGCTGACGGTGAAGTGCTCCGGGCGGCACATCAGGTACCGGCGGTGCTGCGCGACGCGCTCGGTGGCGGCGGTGCTCGACGAATCGGTGTGGTGCGTGGACATCTTCGCTCCTCAGTGAAGGGGGCGGCGGACGCTGTCCAGAGGCCCGGCGGTCCTGTCCCCGCCGTGGATCGCACGAGGAGAAGCGGCGGCCCGGGCACGCCGGAGTCCATTGTGGCACGATGCGCGCTCGGTCGGAGATTCACGCCGAGGTCGCGCCGGACGGGCGCATCCGGCACGCGTCGTCGTCGGAGATTCGCGCCGATGTCGGAGGATCTGCGCCGAATCCTCCGACATCCGGCCGATTCTCCGACATCGGCGGGGCGGGGGGCGGGGGGCGGAGCGGAGCGGGGGCCGGGTGGGCCGGGGCGGGTGAGGATGCGGTCAGAGGCCGAGGGCGGCGAGGTAGGCGTTGCCGAAGCGGCGGCCGGGGTCGAGGCGGTCCCGCAGCGCGGTGAAGTCCCGCCAGCGGGGGTAGCGGGCGGCGAGGGTCGCGGCATCCATCGCGAAGACCTTGCCCCAGTGCGGGCGCGCCGAGTCCGGCAGCGCCTCCTCGATGAGCGGCAGCACCGCACCGACGGCATTCGGGTCGAGGCGCCACGTGAAGTGCAGACCGACGGTGTCGCGGCCGTACGCGGCACTCAGCCACAGGTCGTCGGCCGCCATCGTGCGCACCTCGCACACCTGCAGCGCCGGGGCGATCCGCGGCGCGAGGCGGCGAAGCGCATCGATCGCCGCAGGGGCGTCGGCGCGATCGACGAGGTACTCGCTCTGCAGCTCGTCGCCCGCCGACGGAGTGAACTCGAGGCGGAAGTGCGGCAACCGCGCGAACCACGGACCGGGTTCGCCGCCCTGCACGGTGCACGGGGCGGGGTCGATGCCCGGCAGCGGATGCCGCGGCCCGTCGGCCTCGCGCCCGCCGAGCGCGCGCAGCGCGTCGTGATCAGCGTGCCCCGGGCGGGCCTTCACCCACACCTGGCCGATCGCGTCGGCGTCCTGCCACGTCGTGAACATGCTCACACTGTCGCCGGCGCCGGTCACGGCGGAGATCTCCGGCAGCACGTCGTCCCACCGGACGCCTTCGAACACCGTCTGCGCGATCTCGTACGCCGGCTCGACCTCGAGGGTCAGGTGGGTGACCACGCCGAGTGCCCCGAGCCCCACGACGGCACCGGCGAAGTCGGCGTCGCCGCGGCGCAGCACGAGGGTTTCCCCCTCGGCGGTCACGAGTTCCACCGCCGTCACCTGGGTGCCCAGGGTGCCGATCCGGTCGCCGGACCCGTGCGTCCCGGTCTGCACCGCACCGGCGACGGAGATGTGCGGCAGCGAGGCGAGGTTGGCGAGTGCCACACCGGCGGCGTCGAGGGCCGGCACGACGTCGCCGTGGCGGAGACCGGCCGGCACGCGCGCGAGGCCGGCGGCCGCATCCACCTCGACCTCGCCCGGCAGGTGGGCGAGCGAGACGAGCACGCCCTCGGTGTCGGCGATGTCGGTGAAGGAGTGGCGGCTGCCGAGGGCTCGCACGCGGGGCTCCTCCACGACGATGGCAGCGAGCTCGTCGAGGCTTCGGGGTTCAGCGATGCGCCGCGCCCGGTAGGTGACATTGCCGGCCCAGTTGCGCTCGCTCATCCCCTCATTCCAGCATGCCTGCGACACGCGGCGCCGCTGTTTCGAAACCGCACCGTCGGAGATTCGCGCCGATGTCGGAGAATCCGCGCCGAATCCTCCGACCTCGGGGCGATTCTCCGACATCCGGGCGGCCGGCACGGGGTCCGCGAGGCCGCCTCAGACCGAGATCCTTCACCCCGCGGGTCAGATCACCGCGTCGGACCACGGGTCGGGGTTGCCGAACCGGTGGGCGGTGATCGAGACGGCCTGCTCGTGCAGGAAGGGCAGCAGCTCGATGCGACCGGCCGTGGTGACCTCCGAGTCGTACACGGCGAGATCGGGATCGCCGCCCGTCCCCTCGGCGAGCGCGCGGTGCAGCGGCGGCAGGGAGTCGCGGGTTCCGACCAGCCGCGCCCGAGGGGGTCGGTTCGGCAGGGTCATCCGCCCGATCCACTCCGCATCGCTCTCGACGTAGACGGTCACGCCGTGGTCGTCGAGCGTGCGCCGCACTTCGGCCGGCAGCCCCACCGGCGCACTGACGGTGATCGACGAACCGGAGCGGATGCCGGCGACGATCACGCGCAGCAGCGCCTGCCAGGTCGCGTCGCCCGCCGCCCGCACCGCGACGTCGACCGGGCGATAGCGGAACAGGTTCCGCTCGATGCCGAGCCCCGACACGTCGCGCACCTGGCCGAACTCCCGACTCCACACCACCGCATCCGACAGCGCACCCCGACGCAGCCAGTCGAAGGCGTCGTACGACAGCGACGGCTGGGCGGATTCGATGACGGCGGTGATGCGGGAGTCGAGCCCCTTCAGGTGGAGCGTCTGCGAGCCGGCCCCACCGGGGGTCGGCCGCCACGAGCCGAGCCCGATGAGGTAGTTCGGTCCGCCCGCCTTCGCTCCCGGCCCGACCGACGAGCGCTTCCACCCGCCGAAGGGCTGACGCTGCACGATCGCACCCGTGATGCCGCGGTTGACGTAGAGATTGCCGGCCTGCACGCCGTCGAGCCACCGGGCGAGGTCGTCGGGGCTCTGCGTGTGCAGGCCCGCTGTCAGGCCGTACGCGACGGCGTTCTGGAGGTCGATGGCCTCCTCGAGCGACGCGGCGTGCATGATGCCGAGCACGGGCCCGAAGAACTCCTCGAGATGCATGCGCGATCCCGGCTGCACCCCGACGCGCACTCCCGGCGTCCACAGACGACCGTCGTATGCGGGTCCGGCGTCGAGCAGGGTCGGCTCCACGAGCCACTGCTCGCCGTCGTCGAGGGTCGAAAGCGCCCACTCCAGCTTGCCCTGCGGCTTCTCGATGACCGGGCCCACCTCGGCGAGCGGATCCGTCGGCGGCGCGACGCGCAGCGATCGCACCGCGTCGACGAGCTGCCGGGAGAACCGCCTCGACCGCCCGACCGGGCCGACGAGGATGGCCAGCGACGCCGCCGAGCACTTCTGACCGGCATGACCGAAGGCGCTCTTGACGAGGTCGGATGCGGCGAGGTCGAGGTCGGCGGAGGGCGTGACGATCACGGCGTTCTTGCCGCTCGTCTCGGCCAGCAGCGGCAGATCGGGGCGCCACGAGCGGAACAGCGCGGCGGTGTCCCACGAGCCGGTGAGGATGACGCGGTCGACGTCGGGATGAGCGATGAGTCGTCGGCCGAGGTCGGCCTCGTCGATGTCGACGAACGCGAGCACGTCACGGGGCACCCCGGCGGACCACAGCGCTTCGGCGACGACCGCCGCGCAGCGCCGCGACGGCGGCGCGGGCTTGAACACGACGCCCGACCCGGCGGCGAGCGCGGCCAGCACGCCGCCCGCGGGGATCGCGATCGGGAAGTTCCACGACGGGGCGACGACGGTGACGCTCGACGGCAGGAACAGCGCGCCGCCCACGCGGTCGAGCTCGCGCGCGGTCGCCGCGTAGTAGTTCGCGAAGTCGACCGCTTCGCTGACCTCGACATCGGCCTCGGCGAACACCTTCCCCGTCTCCGAGGCGGCGACCTCGATGAGCTCCCCCCTCCGCGCCTCCAGGGCGCGCGCGGCGGCCTGGAGCACGGTCGCCCGCTCGGAGGCCGGGCGCGCACCCCACGCGCGCGCCGCATCCCGCACGCCCTGCACGGCGCGATCGAGGTCGGCCTCGTCGTTCACACGGGATGCCGCGACGACGCTCTCCCCCGCGGTCGAGGTCGCGACGCGGGCGAGGATGTCGGCCGCCCACGCCCGGTTGGCTGCGAGCGCCGGGTCGGAGTCCGGCGTGTTGACGAACCCTGGCGCGCCGGCCGCGGGCGCCAGCGTGCGACGTTCGCGCTCGGAGAAGACGGCGGTGTCGACGAACGCCTCGCCGCCGAACCGCACGGCGTCGCCGAACGAGCCGAAGGGCGTCGCGTCGGTGTCGCCATCGTCACCGGAGGAGCGCGCGATGCCGAGGACGGCCTGCGTGAGCCCGCTCTCGGCGGGCGTGCCGGTCTGCGCCTGCTCCGGTTCGCGCAGCACGGCGCGGGCCCCGCCCGCGACGGCGCGCGCGTCGTCGGCATCGGGCTGGGCAGCGCGATCCTGCGCGCGGTTCGGCCCGGCCGGTAGCGACGGGTCGGCGGCCCGAGCCACCGATGCGAGAAAGCGGTCGCGCTCGCGGTCGAACAGCTCGGAGTCCTCGGCGATCTCGAACGCCGCCGACAGGAAGTTCTCGCTCGACGCGTTCTCCTCCAGCCGCCGCACCAGGTAGCTGATCGCGACGTCGAACTCATCCGGCCGCACCACGGGCACATAGAGCAGCACGTGTCCCACCTCTTGGGCGACCGCGGCCACCTGCCCCTGGGCCATGCCCAGCAGCATCTCCATCTCGAGGTCGTCCGAGACGCCGCGGTCGCCGGCGAGCAGCCACGCGTAGGCGATGTGGAACAGGTTGTGCCCGGCGACCCCGAGACGCACGGCGGCGGTGTTCTCCGGCCGCAGCGCGTGATCGAGGCACCGCACGTAGTTCGCGTCGGTGTCGACCTTCGCGTCGTAGGTGGCGAGCTCCCACCCGTGCAGCACCGCGTCGACGCGCTCCATCGCGAGATTCGCGCCCTTCACCAGCCGCACCTTGATGCGCGCGCCCCCGGCGGCCACGCGCTGCCGGGCCCACGCAGTGAGCTGCTGCAGCGCCGGCAGCGCATCCGGCAGGTAGGTCTGCAGCACGATGCCGGCCTCGAGACCGGCCAGGCGGGGGTCTTCGAGGATGCGCGTGAAGACGGCGATGGTCAGGTCGAGGTCGCGGTACTCCTCCATGTCGAGATTGATGAAGGTGTCGTCGGAGGCCGCCGACAGGTAGAGGGGCAGGAGGCGTTCGACGACCGCGTCGACGACCTCGTCGAAGGCCCACATCGAGATGTGGCTCGCGATGGCGGAGACCTTGACCGAGACGTAGTCGACGTCGGGTCGACGGATGAGGTCGTGGATGCCGTCGAGCCGCCGTTTCGCCTCGGCCTCGCCGAGAACGGCCTCGCCGAGCAGATTCAGGTTGAGCCGCGCCCCGGATTCGCGCAGCCGCTCGATGGCCGGACCGAACTTGTCGGGGCGCGCATCCACCACCAGGTGCCCCACCATCTCCCGCAGCACCCGGCGCGCGATCGGCACGACCGGCGCGGGCAGCACCGGGGCGACGGCACCGCCGACCCGCACGGCGCCGCGCAGGTACCACGGCAGGAACTCGGGCACGAGCGGCGCGATGCGGTTGAGGCGCGAGGCGGCCGCACCCAGGCTCTCCGGGCGCATGACGCCGTCGACGAAGCCCATCGTGAACGGCAGCCCGTTGGCGTCCTTGAGCACCCCCGCGAGCCGCTGGGCGGCCGGGTCGGTCTCGACCTGCGCGGATTCGCGCGTCCAGCGCTTGGCGAGCGCGACGGCGCGGGCGGTGAGACTGTCCGAAGACACTCGCGACGGGGAGGGCTGGGACATACGCGAAGCCTACGTCGGCGCACCCGCGGAGCCGAGGAGCGATCCGGGCGATTCAGCCCCAGATGCTGGGGGCCTCGCGACGGGTCGAGGGAAGGGCTGAGGCGGACGCCCAGTCATGGATCCACGCATCGACGTCGGGGATGCCCTCGGGGCGGCCGACCGCGCCGAACAGCTCCTCGTGGGAGAGGGTGCCGCCGCTGCGCTTCATCATGCGGGCGCGGATGACGGCACGGGCATAGACCTCGCCGTCGACCACCGCGCGATGCTCGAGGTACACCGCCCGGTCGTCGTGCCCGATGAGCCGCGACTCGACGTCGAATCGCTGCCACAGGTTCAGCGACTTGCGGAAGGTCACCGTCTCCGACGACACGACGGCGTACCAGCCGTGCCGGCGCATCGCGCCGAGCAGCCCGGTGCGGGTGAGCAGGTCCCACCGCCCGAGGTCGAACAGCGAAAGGTATCTGCCGTTGTTCATGTGCTGCAGGATGTCGATGTCGGTCGGCAGGGTCGTCAGGCGGATGCGTCCGACCGCCGTCGGCGACATGGCCCCCTCGCGGCGCATGCGCCGGCGTGCGAGCAGGATCGTCAGCAGGGTGCGCCACCACACATTCACGAGCGCCGATGGTAGCGATTCACGACGTCCCGCGCGATCCGGTTGTCGGAACGGCACAAATCCCTCGCGCGGCGCGCATCCGGCTCTCGCGCGGCGCGCATCCGTTCCTGCGCGCGGCGCGCATCCGTTCCCGTGCTCGTCGCCCGGCGTTCACCGGCGGATTTCCGGCCGGGCGCGGCCGAGCGTAGAGTCACCGCATGGAAGCCGAACTGCAGACCGACATCGTCGTCCGTCCGGTCCGGGACGTGGATGCCGTCGACCTCGGTCGAGTGCACGCGACCTGCTGGCACGAGACCTATGACCACCTCATCAGCAAGGCCGCGCTGGAGAAGGTGTCGCCACGACGCCTGGCGGAACTCTGGACCCACTGGGCCGTGCAGGGCGACGACTTCCGGATGTTCGCCGCACTCGTCGAGGGCGAGATCGTCGGGTTCGCCGGATCCGGTCCCGCCCGCGACAAGGATGCCGTGCGCAACCGCGAGCTGTACTTCATCTACCTGCTCGACGCGTGGCACGGCACCGGCATCGGCCAGAAGCTCTTCGACGCGGTCGTGCCCGCCGACGAGGAGATCTATCTCTGGGTCGCCGAGGACAACCCGCGCGCTCACCGCTTCTACACCCGCAACGGCTTCACGCTCGACGGCGCGACCCACACCGAGCCCTTCCTCGGTGAGACGCTGACCGAAGTGCGCTTCGTGCGCTGACCGGCGTGCTGCAGGCGTGGGCCCTCGAGGGCATCCCCGAGGTCTCACCCGGTGACGATCTGGTCGCCCTGATCGCCGACGCCGTCGCGCACGGCGTTCCGCTGGCCGACGGCGACATCGTCGTGGTGACCTCGAAGATCGTGTCCAAGGCCGAGGGCCGCATCCTGCATGCCGACGACCGCGAAGACGCCATCACCGAGCAGACCGTGCGACTGGTCGCCTCGCGCACGAGCCCGACCGGACACGTGACGCGCATCGTGGAGAATCCCCTCGGCATCGTCTCGGCCGCCGCCGGAGTGGATGCCTCCAACACCCCCGATGGCACGGTGCTGCTGCTGCCCGCGGACCCCGACGCCTCGGCCCGCGCGATCGCGTCCGGCCTGCGAGAGCGCTGCGGCGCCCGCATCGGCGTGCTCGTGACCGACACGCTCGGCCGCGCATGGCGCGAGGGTCAGACCGACCACGCGATCGGCGCCGCCGGCGTGCACGTGTTCGAAGACCTGCGCGGGCACACCGACACCGAAGGCCGACCCCTCGTGGTGACGATGCCGTGCGTCGCCGACGAGATCGCGGGTGCCGCCGACCTCGTCAAGGGCAAGGCCGCGGGGCTGCCCGTCGCCGTCGTCCGGGGGCGCGCCGACCTCGTCGGCGACCTCGACCTGCCCGGCGCCCGCACGATCGTGCGCCCCGCCGAGCGCGACATGTTCCGGCAGGGCGCCGACGAGGCCTACGCCGAGGGGTACGCCGCCGGCCGCGCCGCGCGCGCCTGAGCGCGGCCCTCAGCTGCCGTCACCCTGGGGCCCGCGCCACCCTGAGGCCCGCGCCACCTCAAGGCCACCGCGCGCGCCTCAAACCGTGTGCGCCTCAAGAGGAGATCCCGCTCCGAGAGGACGCTTCGTTGCGGATCCGTCCTCTCCAGCCGGGTTCTCCTCTTGAGCGCCGGACCGGATCCGGGCGCGGGCAGGGGCGCGGGCAGGATGCGGCCGCGGGTCCGAGGCCCCGAGGCCTCAGCGTGCGCCTCAAACCGCGTGCGCCTCAGGAGGAGATCCCGCTCCCAGAGGACGCTTCGTTGCGGATCCGTCCTCTCCAGCCGGGATATCCTCCCGGCCGCGGGACCGCGCGCGCCTGAGCGCGGCCCTCAGCTGCCGGGGATGAGGCGGAGGTCGCCGGCGGAGACGTCTCCGGAGATGCGGTGGGCGGCGTCGGGCGAGGTCTGCAGCCGGTTGGTCACCTCACCGGCCGACACGTCGACGTCGACGGCATAGACGTCGTCGGGGACGACCAGGCGGAGGGATCCGGCGCTCACCGACACCTGCAGGGCGTCGGGGGCGCTCCCGCCGAGTCGCGCGACGATCTCCCCGGCGCTGACGTCGAAGCGCCCGTCGGCCACGTCCGACACATCGAGCCCGATCTTGCCGGCGCTCACGTCGGCGACGACGCCGTCGGCGGTGCCGCCGAGGTCGATCGACCCGGCGCTGACGGACACGTCGACCTCGCCCCAGTCAGCGTCCGCGACGATGCGTCCCGCGGCGAGGTCCAGCGCCGCATCCATTCCGGCCCCTTCGAGTCGCTCGGGCAGCACCAGCACGGCGCTGCCGTTGCCGCCGAAGAGCCACGGGATGCCGAAGAACTCGTCCGGGGTCGAGACGGCGAGGCGGTCGCCGTCGCGCTCGAGCCGCCATTGGTCGGCGGCGGCTGCGCGCGACACGTCGAGGCGCGCCTCGTCGACGTCGGCGAATTCGACGCGCAGCTCGGCGGCCGTGACGTCGACGTCGAGGGTGCGCACGCCGACCGCGTCCGCGGTGTGCGATGCGTCATCGACCATCGCCGCGCCCACGGCCCGGAACGACGTCGCGACCAGCGCCCCGACGATCACGACCACGCCGAACGCGATCGTGAGGATCGCGATGACGGTCGACGACGCGCGCGTGCGCGACGGCGGCGCGGTCGGCGCAGGGGCGGCCGGCGGCTGCTCAGGCGGTGGGGTGAGGGTGTCGGTCATGACGGTTCTCCTGTCTGCGGGGCGCCGGTGACGGGGCCGCCGTGCTCGAGGTGGGCGAGCACGGCCAGGACGCGCCGGTTCCCCGATTCGTCCTGTTCGAGGTCGAGCTTCTGGAAGACGGCGGTGATGTGCTTCTCGACGCTGCCCTCGCTGACGAAGAGGGTGCGCGCGATCGCGTGATTGGACTTCCCCTCCGCGATGAGGGCGAGAACGCTCGCCTCCCGGTCGGTGAGGCGGCTCATCCGTTCGTCGAGGGCGCGGCGCGACAGCAGCTGCGCGACGACCTCGGGGTCGAGGATGGTGCCGCCGGCACCGATCCGCTCGACGCTCTCGACGAACTCGCCCACGTCGGCGACGCGGTCCTTCAGGAGGTAGCCGAGGGCTCCTCCCTTGCCGGCGATGAGGTCGCTGGCGTAGCGCTCCTCGACGTACTGCGAGAGCACGAGCACCGGCAGCTGCGGGTCGGCGGCGCGCAGCCGCAGGGCGGCGCGGATGCCCTCGTCGGTCCGCGTCGGCGGCAGCCGCACGTCGAGGATGCACAGGTCGGGCGAGACCTCGACGACGGTGTCGTCGAGCCGCGTCGCGTCGGAAAGGGCGGCGACCACCTCGTGGCCGGCGTCGGCGAGCAGGCGCACCAGGCCCTCCCGCAGCAGTGCGGAGTCTTCGCAGATCAGGATGCGCATGGCACCGTCACCTCCACCGTCGTCGGGCCCCCGCCGGGACTGTCGAGGCGGAACGTGCCGCCGACGCCGAGCACGCGATTGGCGATGCCGTCGAGTCCGCCGCCGGCGACGACGCGGGCACCGCCCACGCCGTTGTCTTCGATGCGGGCCCAGAGCGTGCCCTCCTCGCGCAGCCGCACGAGCACGCGCGCTTCGGTCCCCCGAGAGTGCTTGGCGGCGTTGGTGAGCGACTCGGCGATGACGAAGTACACCGCGGCCTCGGCGGCCGGACCGCACCGGCCGGGAACGCGCACGTCGAGGGTGACCGGCACCGGCGAGCGGGCGGCGAGCGCCGACAGGGCGGCGTCGAGTCCGCGGTCGTCGAGGACCGAGGTGTGGATGCCGCGGGCGAGCTGGCGCAGCTCGGTGATCGCGGCCTTCGTCGAGGTGTGCGCCTCGGCGATCAGCTCCTTGGCGGCCTGCGGGTCGACGTCGACCTTCTGCTGGGCGAGGCCCAGCGTCATCCCGACCGAGACCAGTCTCGGCTGCACGCCGTCGTGGAGATCGCGCTCGATCCGGGTGCGCTCGACCTCGGCCGATCGCACCGCGCCGGCACGCTGCTCCTGGGAGAGTCGCGCTTCGTGGGCGAGCTGCGCTTCCCGGGAGGGAACGAGGATCGCCCGGCCGAGCACCCCGTGCAGGATGGCGAGTCCCACGAGGGCGGCGGATGCGGCGAGCGCCCCGACGATGCCCACGGGCACGGCGAGGGCCGACCCCACGTCGAGTCCGATGCCGAACAGACGCACGGTCTCGCCCGCGTACAGCGGTGCGAAGGCGCCGGCGATGCCCGCGATGACGGCCGTGAGGAGCGGGACGACGAGAAGACCGAGGACGGTCGAGACCGCGATGCTGGCGATGCCGCGCCACACGATCGGGTCGGTGAACTGCGCCCAGACCATGCGGAGGAACCCGCCGAATCCGGGGCGCGAAGAGCGGCGGACGCGGACCGGTGGCAGCTCCAGGCCGTAGAGGCCGTCGACGCGGGCGTACTCGAGCCACGCGGTGGCGTACATCGCGTAGACGAGCACGTAGAGCAGCAGCAGGCCGACGCCGAGAAGGGGCACGAGGCCCAGTCCGACCCCCAGCAGGGTGAACAGCACGGTGAAGACGGCGGGACCGATCACGCCGAGCGCGGCGAGCTGCGCGAGCGATCCGGCGATCATCGCCGGTGCGGCCGGCCGGCGTCCGGGTGGGGAGTCGGGAGTGGTCATGTCGACAACGGTACGACCGGCCCCCGGCGACGCGCGCCCGAGGGATCCGGAGATCCGACCGGGGGTTATCCCCCGTTCGCGGCTCCGCTCAGCGGCCCGACACCGACCCGAACAGGCGCGCGATGGGCGCCAGCACGAGCGGGCGTGCGGCGACCCAGGCGGCAGCGATCACCACGAGCGAGGCGGCGAAGATCCAGAACCCGGTCCAGTTGTCGGCGTAGGCGTTCGGATCGGCCGAGCCCTGCGCGGCGTACATGTGGTTGAGGTTGCGCAGCGCCCCGGTGGCGAAGACCAGCACGACGTGCACGAAGATGAACGCCACGAAGTAGAGCATCACCGGGAAGTGCACCGCGCGCGCCCACTCCACCGGATACACCCGGTTGAGCGTCTTGGCGTTCTTCGGCCACACCCCTGACATGCGCACGCCCGTGGCGATCGCCAGGGGTGCCGCGATGAAGACGACGCTGAGGTACGCCAGCTGCTGCAGGCTGTTGTAGTTCACCCACCCGTTCTCGGTGGGCCAGTCGAGCGTGAGGTACTGGATGCCGGCCGACAGCGCGTTGGGGAACACCTCCCACGAGGTCGGCACGATCCGCATCCATTGACCCGTGACGAACAGCAGCACGACGAACACGACGCCGTTGGCGATCCAGAGGATGTCGAGCGCCTGGTGGAACCACAGGTTCAGGCTGATCTTGCGCTTGCGGTTCTTTCGCGGGGACCAGAACGCCGTCGGCCGCTTCTCGGTGCGCACGCGCAACCCGGTGCGGATGATCAGCAGGATGAAGAACGTGTTGAGGAAGTGCTGCCATCCGAGCCACGCGGGCAGACCCACCGGCGCCCCCTCCGGCAGGTGGTACTCGCCCGGGAACGCGGTGAGGAACGCCTGCAGCGGCTCGGTGCTCGCGAGCCACCGCATCGCCAGCACGAGCATCGCGGCCGCGTAGACCACGGCGATGCCGCCGACGACCACCGCCCCGACCCACTGCAGCGGCGTGAAGGGACCCATGCGACGGGGCTCGGATGCGGGCGGCGCCGTCCGCGGCGCCCGCCCGTGCCACACCGTGCGCGTGAACGGCAGGGGCTGCGTCAGGTCGGCCCGCGCCGCCACGGCGGCGGCCGGCGTTTCGGGTGCACCGCCGGGTCTCGGCGTGGCATCCGTCTCGGGCGCCACCGCGGCGGGGGCCGGCCGGACGGGTGCCGGGGGCCACGGCTCCCCACCGCGAACCCGCGGCAGCCCGCGGCGGACAGCCCCGCCACCCACCGACTTCCCCTGTTCCGCAGTCGGGCTACCCCGTTCCGCAGTCACTTTCTGTGGGTCAAGCGCGCCCACACCCGCAGCTTCTGACTGCGGAGCGGCGGGCGCGGCAGGCGCGGCAGGCGCGGCGGGCTCGGTCGGCCGGGCCGTCGGCGCGACCGGTTCCGCCGCCGTGGTCTGCGGACCCAAAGCCGCCGCGCCAGCCGATGCCGCGGCGGAAGCGGAGGCGGGCGGCCACGGGTCGCCGCCCTTCACCCTCGGCAGGCCGCGGCGCAGCGTCGACGCCGCCGCGGACCCCACATCCCGCTCCGCAGTCACATTCGACGCATCCACACCCGAAACACCCGCAGAAACCGACTGCGGAACAGAACCGTGCACCCCCACATCCCGCTCCGCAGTCACATTCGACGCATCCACACCCGAAACACCCGCAGAAACCGACTGCGGAACGGGGGCGTCGGCGGGCGGCACCGCATTTACGGACGGAACGGGGGCGTCGACGGGCGGCCACGGCTCTCCGCTCGGCCGCCGCGGCAGCCCCTGCCGCACGGTGCGCGCGTAGGTCGCCATCCGCGCTACTTCCGCTTCGCCTCGAGCGCCGCGATCAGCTGCGGCACGATGGTGAAGAGGTCGCCGACGACGCCGAAGTCGGCGATGTCGAAGATCGGGGCGTCGCCGTCCTTGTTGATCGCGACGATCGTCTTGGCCGTCTGCATCCCGGCCTTGTGCTGGATGGCGCCGGAGATTCCGAGGGCGATGTACAGCTGCGGCGACACCGATACGCCGGTCTGCCCGACCTGGAACGACGCCGGCACGTACCCCGCGTCGACCGCGGCCCGAGAGGCGCCGACGGCGGCGCCGAGGGCGTCGGCGAGCTGCTCGACGAGGGCGAACCTCTCTTCGGAGCCGAGCCCGCGACCCCCCGAGACGACCTTGGCCGCGCCGCGCAGCTCCGGTCGCGACGACGAGACGGCGGCTTCGGCGACGGCGCCGACGGTCGCCGCCTTCCGGCCCGACGGAGCGACCTCGAGCGTCTCGATGACCGGATCGGCGACGGCATCGGCGCGCGCCTCGATCGAGCCCTGGCGCACGGTGATGATGGGTGCACCCCACGTGACGGACGCATCCACGTCGTACGACCCGCCGTACACCGAGTGGTGCGCGATCACGCCTTCGTCGTCGCGCGAGACACCGACGGCGTCGACGCACAGGCCGGATCGACGCCGGGCGGCGAGGCGCCCGGCGACCTCGCGCCCTTCGATCGAGTGGGCCGTCAGGACCGCATCCGGGTCGACCAGCTCGACGGCCGCCGCCAGCGCGTCGACGGCCGGAACCGTGAGTCCCTCGCCCGCCGGGGCGACCAGCACCGTGCCGGCTCCGAGAGCCGCGGCATCGTGCGCCAGCTTCTCCGCGCCGACGAGGACGGCGATCGGCGTGCCGACCTGCGACGCGGCTCCGATCAGACCCGCGGCCGACTTCGTCAGCTCGCCCGCGGGCGTCGCCTCGAGGAGCACCAGCACCGCATCCTTCGCGTATTCCGCCATGTCGTCGCTCCTATGCCAGCCGGTTCTCGACGAGGAAGTCCGCGAGCTTCTCGCCCGCGTCACCCTCGTCGACGATCTTGACCCCCGCCGCGCGGGGCGGCTTCTCGGCGATGCCGATCATGATCGATCGCGACCACCGCCCGTCGAGCGGGTCGATGTCGAGATCCGCGAGGGTCAGCGTCTCGAAGGGCTTCTTCTTCGCGGCCATGATCCCCTTGAAATTCGCCATGCGCGGGTCGGGTAGCGCCTCGGTGATCGAGATCACCGCCGGGAGCGACGCGGACACCTCCATGGTCCCCGCGTCGCTCGCGCGCACACCTGCGACCTCCACGTCGCCGATCCGCACACTCGTCAGCGCGGTGGCGGCGGGGACGTCGAGCAGTTCGGCGATCATCGCCGGCAGCACGCCGCCGGTGCCGTCGGTGGAGAGATTTCCGGTGATCGCGAGATCGAATCCGATGCGGTCCAGGGCTGCGGCGAGCACCTGCGCGGTGAGGCCGAGGTCGGCGCCCACGAGGCCCTCGTCCACGACCTGCACCGCGGATGCCGCCCCCATCGCGAGACCTCGGCGCAGCGACGTCGTCGCCGCATCCGGCGCCATCGACAGCAGGACGACCTCGGCGTCGCCCGACGCATCGGCATGGGCGAGAGCGACCTCGAGGGCCCGTTCGCCGATCTCATCGAGAACCCGGTCCCCGGCGTCGCGCTGCGCGAGGCCGGTCTCGAGATCGAGCACGCGGTCACCGTAGGTATCCGGGACCTCCTTGACCAGGACCACGATCTTCATCAGGCTCCGCTCCTTCGTCGTGTCGAGTCTATGCGCGCGCCACCGGCCGGGCCCGCTGGGCTAGCGTGGAGACGACGACCCGGAGGTGGAGGATGGCCCGACAGCGCCCCCTGCCCATCGACCCGCTCGCCGAGGCGAAGCGCCAGTGGGTGGCTCACGGCTGGACGGATGCCGCCACCGGCATGTCGGTGGTCACCTCGGTGATCCGCGCGCAGCAGATCCTCATGGCCCGCATCGATGCGGCGCTGAAGCCGTTCGGCCTGTCGTTCGCGCGGTACGAGATGCTGCGGCTGCTCGCCTTCACGCGCGACGGGCGCATGCCGATGGCCAGCGCGATCGCGCGCCTGCAGGTGCATCCCACGAGCGTCACGAACACGGTGGACCGGCTCGTGCGCGCCGAGCTCGCCGCCCGCGAGCCGCACCCGGTCGATGGACGCGCCGCGATGCTCGTGCTCACCGACGCCGGCCGCGACGTGGTCGAGCGCGCGACGGTGGCGCTGAACGCCGAGGTGTTCGAGAACGTCGGTCTCGACGACGGCGACGCCGAAGAGCTTGCCGGCATCATCGCGCGGATGCGCAAGGACGCCGGCGACTTCACCGACCCGCGTCCGGTGCCCGACCCGCTCTGAGCTCCCGCGCATCCAGACCCGGGCGGGCGTCCGAGACCCGGCCGCACGCACCCCGGTCTCGGCGGTGCGCCCGGGTCTCGCGGATGAACGGGTCGGCATCAGCGGTGGGTGAAGTGCGGCGGGCGCTTCTCGCGGAAGGCTGCCATGCCCTCCTTCTGGTCGGCGGTGTCGAAGAGCGCGGCGAAGGCCTGCCTCTCGTAGCGCAGCCCCTCCGCCAGCGACGACTCCTGCGCGGCGGCGAGGGCGGCCTTGGCGGCGTACAGCGACGGCAGCGACTTCTCGGCGATCGTCGACGCGGTCTTCTCCGCCTCCTCGATCAGGTCGGCGGCCGGCACGACACGTGAGACGAGACCGGAACGCTCGGCCTCGGCAGCATCCATCGTGCGACCGGTGAGGATGAGCTCGGCCGCCTTGTACGGGCCGATCGCGCGCAGCAGGCGCTGCGTGCCGCCCATGCCGGGGATGACGCCGAGGTTGATCTCGGGCTGACCGAATCTCGCGGTGTCGGCGGCGAGGATGACATCGCACATCATGGCGAGCTCGCATCCGCCGCCGAGGGCGTATCCCGAGACGGCGGCGATCACCGGCGTGCGCACCGCCGCGAAGCGCGCCCACTGGCCGAAGTGATCGTCCATCGTCATCTCGAGGCCCGACTTGTCGGCCATCTCCTTGATGTCGGCGCCGGCGGCGAACGCCTTCTCCGACCCGGTCAGCACGATGGCGCCGATGCGCTCGTCGGCGTCGAAGCGGGTGGCGGCGTCGACGACCTCGCGCATCACCGTCGTGTTGAGCGCGTTGAGCGCCTCGGGACGGTGGAGGGTGATCCAGCCGACGCGGCCGCGCGTGTCGGAACGGATGGTCTCGTAGTCGATCATGCGGTGCTCCTCGGATCGTCGGACGGGGCGCGGACGCTCTCGATGATGCCCGAGAAATCGCGCCCGGCCCCACCGCCGTCGACGAATTCACGGTAGATCGTGCGGGCGAGCATGCCCATCCGCGCGTCGACACCGGTGAGCTCGACGGCCTTCTCGGCGAGCCCGAGATCCTTGTCCATCAGGGCGCCGGCGAATCCCGGCTCGAAGCCGCGGTTCGCGGGGCTCGACGGAACGAGCCCGGGCACCGGGCAGTTGGTGGTCAGCGCCCAGCACTGCCCCGACGCGTGAGCGGCGACGTCGAACAGGGCCCGGTGCGACAGACCGAGGCGCTCCCCCAGCACGAACGCTTCGGCCACCACGATCTGCGACGCCGCGAGGATCATGTTGTTGCACACCTTCGCCGCCTGCCCGAGTCCCGGTCCGCCGCAGTGCACGACGCGCGCACCCATCACCTCCAGCAGCGGCCGTGCCGCGTCGACGTCGGCATCCGACCCGCCGACCATGAACGTGAGCGTCGCGTTCTCGGCGCCGACCACCCCGCCCGAGACGGGCGCGTCGACGCTGCGCAGCCCCGCGGCCTCGGCGAGAGCATGCGCGGCGCGGGCCTCGTCGACGGCGATCGTGGAGCAGTCGACGAAGAGGATGCCGCCGGGGGCGGCGGCCAGCAGCCCCGGCCGCCCCGCACCGCCGCGGTAGGCGTCGATGACCTGGTGACCGGCGGCGAACATCGTGATGACGACCTCGGCGTCGGCGACCGCATCCGTCGCCGAGTCGACGACGCGCAGGCCGGAGGCGCGCGCCACCTCCCGCGCGCCGTCCACCACGTCGAACCCGACGACGTCGTGCCCGGCGCCGACGAGGTTGCGGGCCATCGGCAGGCCCATGTGGCCGAGACCGAGGAACGCGACCCTCATCGCGAGGCCCCGATCAGCTCGCGTCCGATGATGACGCGCATGATCTCGTTCGTGCCCTCGAGGATCTGGTGCACCCGCAGGTCGCGCACGATCTTCTCGATGCCGTAGTCGTGCAGATAGCCGTACCCGCCGTGCAGCTGCAGGGCGTCGTTCGCGACGCGGAATCCGACGTCGGTGGCGAACCTCTTGGCCATGGCGCACTGCATCGACGCGTCGTCGGATCGCTCATCGAGCGCCGCCGCCGCATCGCGCACCATGCCGCGCGCGGCCCGCAGATCAGTGGCCATGTCGGCGAGCGCGAAGACGACGGCCTGCTTCTCGGCGAGCGGCTCACCGAAGGTGAAGCGCTCCTGCACGTAGCGCGTCGCACGATCGAGGGCGGAGCGGGCGCCGCCGAGCGAACACGCGGCGATGCTCACCCGTCCCCCGTCGAGCGCGGACATCGCGATCCGGAACCCCTGGCCCTCGTCGCCGAGCATGGCCGAGGCGGGCACGCGCACCTCATCGAGGATGACCTGCGCCGTCGGCTGGGCGTTCCACCCCATCTTCTTCTCGGGAGCGCCGTAGGACATGCCCTCCGCATCGGCGGGGACGAGGAAGGCGCTGATGCCGCGCGCGCCGGGTTCGCCGGTGCGCGCCATCACGACGTACACGGATGCGACGCCGCCGCCCGAGATGAACTGCTTCACACCGGTGAGCACGTACTCGTCGCCGGAGCGGATCGCGCTGGTGGTGATGGCGGCGGCATCCGATCCCGCCCCGGGTTCGGTGAGGCAGTACCCGCCGAGGTCCGCCATCGCCGTCAGACGCGGCAGCCACTGCTCGCGCTGCGCACTCGAACCGTAGGTGTCGATCATCCACGCCACCATGTTGTGGATGCTGATGTAGGCCGCGACCGCCGGGTCCGCCGCCGCGAGCTCCTCGAAGATCAGCACGGCGTCGGAGCGAGACAGCGCGGAGCCGCCGGCGTCCTCGCGCACGGTGATCCCCCCGAGTCCGAGCTCGCCCGCGCGGTGCAGCACGTCTCGCGGGAAGTGCTTGCGCTCGTCCCACTCCAGAGCGTGCGGAGCGATCTCGGCGGCGGCGAAGTCCCGCACCGCATCGACGATGGCGGCGCGCTCCTCCGCAGTGCTCACCGACGGCGTGTTCATCGACCCCGTCCCCACCGACTGCGTGCTCATCGACATGCGATCTCCTTCGATCTCATCGGTTTCGCTCACGAGCAACGGCGCGCGCAGAGCATCTCGACTATTTTAGCTGGACATCCATATAATTCCCAGGCCTTCCGATAATCATCGAGCGGTTGCACTCCGCCACGAGAACGCCGATCAGGCTCGCTCGCGTTCGCCGATCGTTCACCCGGCGGCTACCGCCGCTCAATAGACCTGACGGGTATCCCTGCACACCCGACACCCGTCAGGACGGTCATGCCCTCAGCCACGTTCAGACGCGCGGTCGCCGTTGCCACCACGGCAGCAGCGACCTGTGCGCTCGCCTTCGTCCCGATCAGCGCGGCCGGCGCCGCCGTGATCGATCCTCCCGTCACCGACACCAGCGAGAGCGCGACGCTCGAGCTGACGCCGATCGGCACGTATGAGACCGGCATCTTCGATGCCTCCGCCGCCGAGATCGTCCACTCCTACGGCGACCGGCTGTTCGTCGTGAACGCGCAGGCCGGCACGGTCGAGGCTCTCGACGCCGCCAACCCGTCGGCGCCGACGAAGATGTTCGACATCTCCAGCGCGGGCGTCGCCAACTCGCTCGCCGTGCGGGAGGACGGCCTCGGGGTGATCGCGTTCGAGGACGAGGACAAGACGGCGCCCGGACGCCTGGTGTTCTTCGATGCGGACTTCGTGCCCGACGGCGACGCCTCGCCGATCCTCGGAGAGGTCACCGTGGGCGCCCTCCCCGACATGGTCGCCATCTCGGAAGACGGCACCTACGCGGTCGTCGCGAACGAGGGCGAGCCCGCCGACGACTTCTCGGTCGACCCGGAGGGTTCGATCGGCGTCGTCACGCTGCCCGCCGAGAAGGCGGCGCCGGCACAGGACGCCGTCCGCACCGCGGGATTCGACGCCTTCGAGGGGGAGAACCTTCCCGCCGACGTGCGCGTGTTCGGACCCGACGTGGCCGCGCCCGATCAGGGCGAGACGGCACTCGAGGCGAACCGCGTGAGCCGCAACCTCGAGCCCGAGTACGTCGCGATCGCCGACGGCACCGCCTACGCCGCCCTGCAGGAGGCCAACGCCGTCGCCGTCGTCGACCTGGCCTCGGCGACGGTCACCGACATCTGGCCTCTCGGCTTCAAGGACTACTCGGTGGAAACGCTCGACGCGAGCGACCGCGACCCTGAGGACGCGCCGACCTACAACCAGGCCTCCTACGACGGGCTCTACGGCGTCTACATGCCCGACGGCATCGAGGCTTACGAGGTGGGCGGACAGACCTACCTCGTCACCGCGAACGAGGGCGACAGCCGCGAGTGGGGCGAGTTCATCGACGCCGTGCGCGCGAAGGACCTCGGCGACGTCGACGAGACCGACGCGCCGGCCGTCTGCGAGACCAGCCCGCTCGCCGGGATGCTCGAAGACGAAGACCTCGGTCGCCTGAACGTCCTGACCGACATGGGCCTGAACGACGAGGGCACCTGCTTCGACGAGCTCTACACGCTCGGCGGACGCTCCTTCTCCATCTGGACCACCGACGGCGAGCTCGTCTTCGACTCCGGCAGCGACTTCGAAGAGGTCACCGCCGCGGCGGCTCCCGAGTTCTTCAACTCCAACCACACCGAGTCGAACCTCGAGGGGCGCAGCGAGGACAAGGGCCCGGAGCCGGAGAACCTCGCGATCGGGACCGTGGGTGACCGCACGTACGCCTTCATCGGCCTCGAGCGGGTCGGCGGCGTGATGACCTACGACATCACCGACCCGGCGGACGCGATCTACATGAGCTACCTCAACAACCGCGACTTCTCGGTCTCGGTGGAGGATGCGATCGACGACTACGACCCCGAGAACGCCGACCACCGGGCGACGCTCTCGAGCGCCGGCGACCTCGGCCCGGAGGGTCTGGAGTTCATCCCGGCCTCCCAGTCGCCGATCGGCGAGCCGCTGCTGGCAGTCGGCAACGAGGTGTCCGGCACCACGACCATCTACGCGATGGGGAACCCGAACGTCACCGAGATCGACATCCTCACGATCAACGACTTCCACGGGCGCCTCGAGGCGGGCTCGTCCGGGGAGGCCGGCGCCGCCGTGCTCGCCGGCATCGTCGAGGACTTCGAAACCCGTAACCCGAACACCCTGTTCGTCTCGGCCGGTGACAACATCGGCGCGTCGACGTTCACGTCGTTCTCGCAGCAGGACAACCCCTCGATCGACGCGCTCCTCGAGGCGGGCCTGGATGTCGGCGCTGTCGGCAACCACGAGTTCGACCGCGGGTTCGCCGACCTCAGCGACCGGGTGATCCCCCGATTCGGCGGGAACACCGACGACACCGTCACCGAGGAGGAGATCGCGGCGGGGCTGCCCTACAACCTGGGCGCGAACGTCTACGACAGCGAGACCGGCCTGGCGGTGCTTCCGGAGTACGCGATCAAGACGGTCGACGGGGTCGACATCGGGTTCATCGGAACCGTCACGCCGGACACCGCCACCATGGTCGACCCGGCCGGGATCGAGGGGATCGAGTTCGGTGACGAGCTCGAGGCGGCCAACCGCGTCGCCGCGCAGATCGCCGACGAGACCGACGTGCTGATCCTGCTCACCCACTCCGGTGCGGCCACGAGCGACTGCGAGGCCCTCGCGGCCGACCAGGCAGGCTTCGGCTCGCTCGCCACCGGCGCCTCGGCCGACATCGACGCGATCGTCTCGGCGCACACGCACCAGACCTACGCGTGCGACGTCGCCGTCGACGGGACCGACGGCAACACCCGTCCGGTCATCCAGGCCTCCGAGTACGGCAAAGCGATGGGCCTGCTGAACATCGACTGGGACACCCAGACCGAGGAGCTGATCTCCATCCAGGCATCCACGTTCCTCACCGCCGGACTCGCCGAGCCCGACGCCGAGGTGCAGGCGATCGTCGACGCGGCGGTCGCCGAGGCCGACGAGGTCGGCTCCGTGCCCGTCGGAAAGATCAGCGCCGACATCCTTCGCGGCGGCACACCGTCGGGAGCGGACCGCGGCGTGGAGTCGTCGATGGGCAACTGGGTGGCCGACGTGTACCTCTGGGCCACGTCCAACCCGTCCTACGCCGGCACCCCGGCCGAGATCGCCCTGATGAACCCGGGCGGCCTGCGCGCCGACCTCACCTACGCGCCTGACGGCGTCATCACCTACAAGGAAGCCGCCGAGGTCCAGCCCTTCGCGAACACCCTCGTGACGATGACCCTGACGGGGGCGCAGATCGAGGAGATCCTCGAAGACCAGTGGAAGGCCGAGGGCGACCGCCCGAAGCTGCACCTCGGCGTCTCCGAAGGGTTCACCTACGAGTACACCGAGTCCGACCCGCGCTCCGGCGACATCACCGAGATGTTCTACGAGGGCGAGCCGATCGCAGCCGATGACACCTTCACCGTCGTCACGAACTCCTTCGTCGCCAACGGCGGAGACGGGTTCCCGGCGTTCACCGAGGGCACCGACCGCACCGACACCGGGCAGGTGGACCTCACGGCCACCGTCGCCTACTTCGAGGCGTTCGACGTCGTCGACCCGGCGCCGCTCGGTCGCGCGATGGTCGCCGGTTCGGAGAACCCCGGCGGGGAGAACCCCGGGGGCGAGAACCCCGGCACCGGCACCCCCGCTCCCGAGCCGACCGACCCGGGCGGGGAGCTCCCGGGCACCGGCGAGCAGACCGGTGGGGACTGGGCCGAGGTGACGCTCGGCAACGACGGCCGCGTCGAGCAGGGCGGAACACTGACCGTCACGCTGACGGGCCTCGAGGCCGGCCAGCAGGTCGCCGCCACCCTGTTCAGCGACCCCATCGAGGTCACCGGCATCCCGGCGGCGAGCACGGATGGCAGCATCCGCTTCTCGATCGAGATCCCGGCGGACTTCGAGCTCGGTGCGCACCGCCTGGTGATCACCACCGACGGTGAGGACCCGATCGAGATCGGTGTCGACGTCGTCGAGGAAGGCGCCCTGGCCGCCACCGGCGCGGAGCTGCCGTGGGGGATCGCCCTGAGCGGCGCGTTCCTCCTCGTCGCCGGCGGTGTCGCCTTCGCGATCCGGCGTCGTCAGACCGCGTAACCCGCATCCCTCCGACGGCCCTCGATCCCCACAAGGGGTCGGGGGCCGTCGCCGTCTCCCCCGCCGCCGCTGCGAAGGGCCTGCCCGCGCATCCGCCCCTCGAGAGGAGATCCCGCGCCGAGAGGATCGATACGGCGATACGCGACCTCGGCAGGCGGGATCTCCTCTCGAGGGCGAGGCCGCGGAGGTCAGAGGCGTTCGAGGATCGTGGCGTTCGCGAGACCGCCGCCCTCGCACATGGTCTGGAGGCCGTAGCGGCCGCCGCGCTGCTCGAGCGCGTCGACGAGGGTCGCCATCAGCCGCGTGCCGGATGCGCCGACGGCGTGCCCGAGGGCGATCGCTCCGCCCCACGGGTTCACGATCGCAGGATCGACGTCGAACTCGCGCTGCCACGCGAGCGGCACCGAGGCGAAGGCTTCGTTCACCTCGAACACGTCGATGTCCGAAAGGGCCAGGCCGCTGCGGTCGAGGATGCGGCGGGTCGCCGGGATCGGTCCGGTCAGCATGAGCAGCGGATCGTCGCCGACGACCGCGAAGGAGTGGAAGCGGGCGCGCGGTGTGAGGCCGAGGGCCGCGGCCGTCTCCTCCGCCATGATGAGCACGGCCGACGCGGCATCCGTCAACGGCGAGGAGGAGCCGGCGGTGATGCGCCACTCGACCCGCGGAAAGCGCGCCGCGAGCTCGTCGGTGCGGAACGCCGGTGACAGCCCGGCGAGCGCGTGCGCCGTCGTGCCCTCGCGCACCGTCTCATCGAAAGCGACCGCGTCCGATCCGCCCGCGAGCACGGGCGTCACCTGGCGATCGAACCACCCGTGCCGCCAGGCCTCGGCGGCGCGCCGGTGGGACTCCGCGGCGAAGGCGTCGAGCTCGTCTCGCGTGAGCTCCCAGCGGTCGGCGATGAGCTCCGCCGAGACCCCCTGGCCCACGAGACCCTCGGGGTAGCGGCGACGGATGCCTTCCGGCACGCTGCCGCCGGCGGTCGACGATCCGAGCGGCACCCGGCTCATCGATTCGACACCGCCCGCGATGACGACGTCGTAGGCGCCCGCGATCACCCCCTGCGCGGCGAAGTGCGCGGCCTGCTGGCTCGACCCGCACTGGCGGTCGATCGTCGTGGCCGGAACCGATTCGTCGAATCCGGCGGACAGCACGGCCTGGCGCGCGATGTTCATCGCCTGATCGCCGAGCTGGCTGACGCATCCGAGGATGACGTCGTCGACCTGCGCGGACTCGAGTCCGTTGCGTTCGAGGAGCGCCGTGAGCACGATACCGACGAGGTCGGCGGGGTGGACCCCGCTCAGCGCCCCGCCGGGCTTTCCCCGGCCCGACGGAGTGCGGACGGCGTCGACGATGACGGCGGATCGCATGTCGCGATCCTCTCACGCCGCGTCGCCGCCGGACAGATCAGCCCGCGGCCTCCTCGGGGCGCTCGGCGACGTCGACGGCGGCGGTGTCGGGCACGTACCCCGCCACGTGTCGCTCATCCGGCCCGCTGTAGTCGGACAGGGGACGGATGAGCGCATTCGAGGCCTGCTGCTCCATGATGTGCGCGGTCCAGCCCACGACGCGCGCCGCGACGAACAGCGGCGTGAAGGTGTGGGTGTCGAAGCCCATGAGGTTGTAAGCGGGCCCGGACGGGTAGTCGAGGTTCGGGTAGATGCCCTTGCGCTCGATGAACTCCGTCTCGAGGGCGTCGTAGAGCGCGGCGACCTCGGGGCGGTCGTAGTGCGACACGAGGGAGTCGAGTGCGGCCTTCATGGTCGGCACGCGGGAGTCGCCCCGCTTGTAGACACGGTGGCCGAAGCCCATGATCTTGCGCTTGCCGGCGAGGGCGTCATCCAGCCACGGCGAGACGTTTCCGGCGTCGCCGATCTCGTCGAACACGTGCAGCACCGCCTCGTTCGCGCCGCCGTGCAGCGGGCCCTTGAGGGCGCCGACTGCGCCGGTCACGGCGGAGTACAGGTCGCTCAGGGTCGACGCGATCACCCGCGCGGTGAAGGTGGAGGCGTTGAACGAATGCTCGGCGTAGAGGGTCATCGACCGGTTGAACGCGTCGACGACGACGTCATCCGGCACCTCGCCGAAGGTCATCCAGAGGAAGTTCGCCGCGTAATCGAGGTCGTCACGCGGGGCGATGAGACCTTCGCCCCGACGACGACGCTGACCGTAGGCGACGATGGCCGGCAGCACGGCGAACAGCCGGATGCTGCGGACGAGGTTGTCCTCGGCGCTGCCGGAGGCATCCATCACCGAGCCGAGACCGGCGAGATCCTGCGCGCCGATCACGCTCACGGCGGTGCGCACCTCGTCCATCGGGTGCGCGTCGAGCGGCACGAGGTCGATCGCGGCTCGGACGTCGTCGGCGAGCTCCCGGTGCGCGCGTTCGGTGGAGCGGAGCTCGGCGAGCTGGTCGTCCGTGGGGAGCTCCCCGTTCCACAGCAGGAACGCGACCGCCTCGAACGGCTGCGTGGCGGCGAGCTCCTGCACCGGGTAGCCGCGATACAGGAGGCTGTTGGTCTCGGGGTTCACCTTCGAGATGGCGGTCTCGTCGGCGACCACGCCCACGAGTCCCTTTCGGATGTCTGTCACGGTCACTCCTTCGTGTCGTCC
Organism: Microbacterium sp. MTN4-26; assembly: GCF_042846595.1. Classification (NCBI taxonomy): domain Bacteria; kingdom Bacillati; phylum Actinomycetota; class Actinomycetes; order Micrococcales; family Microbacteriaceae; genus Microbacterium; species Microbacterium sp. MTN4-26. The sequence goes on along the minus strand of NZ_BTGO01000007.1, from coordinate 175,412 downwards.
CTGCGGGCTGCGTGTCCCACTTTCTGTCGGCATGAAGGCCTATGGCAGCGGGAAGTGGGACATGGTGTGGCTGATCAAGGGGATGGGCGGTAGGTGAAGATGTCCTGGTCGAAGCGGTTGTACCCCTCGTAGTCGATCAGGTCGTAGAGATCGGCGCGGTGCTGCATGCTGCCCAGCTGCGAGGTCAGATGCCCCTCGTCGACCAGCGTATCGAGAGCATCGGATGCCGCACCCATCGCCATCCGCAGCAGCGATACCGGCCAGATGACCATGTTCACCCCGACGGAGGCGAGCTGGTCGACCGAGAAGAGGTCGGACTTCCCGAATTCGGTCATGTTCGCCAGGATCGGCACGTCCACGGCCTCGCGCATCGCCGCGAACTCCTCCAGCGTGCGCATCGCCTCCGGGAAGATCGCGTCGGCGCCGGCGTCGACGAGCGCGCGAGCGCGGTCGGTGGCGGCATCCAGCCCCTCGACGGCGCGGATGTCGGTGCGCGCCATGATGAGGAAATTCGGATCGCGCCGCGCGTCGACGGCCGCGCGGATGCGCTTGATCGCCGTGTCGTCATCGACGACGCTCTTGCCGTCGAGGTGTCCGCAGCGCTTTGGATTGACCTGATCCTCGATGTGCGTGCCGGAAAGGCCCGCGTCTTCGAGCGTCTGGACCGTGCGGGCGACGTTCATCGGCTCGCCGAATCCGGTGTCGGCGTCGATGATCGCCGGCAGCTCGGTCATGCGGGCGATCTGCGCGCCGCGCGCGGCCACCTCGGTGAGGGTCGTGAGGCCGATGTCGGGGAGGCCGAGGTCGGCGGAGAGCACGGCGCCGGAGATGTACACGCCCTCGAAGCCCTTGCGCTCGATCAGTCGCGCGCTCAGCGGGTTGAAGGCCCCCGGGAACCGGAGGAGCTCACCCGAGGCGAGGCGTTCCCGGAACAGGCGGCGCTTCTCGTGCGGCGGCGTCTGCGCGTACAGCATCAGAAGAGGCCCTTCGGGGCGGGTGCGGTGGCGAGCACCCCGAGCTTGGCGACGATCGACAGCTGCCGCACCTCATCGGCGGTCAGCTCCGGAAGGCGCTGCACCAGCCCGAGGAAGCGCTCGATCTCCGCCTCCTCGAGCACCGGCTCGGCGAGCGTGCGGAACTTGGCGATGTAGTCCTCGCGGGCGAACGGCCGCGCGCCGAGGGGGTGGGCGTCGGCGACGGCGATCTCGTCCTCGACCGTCGAGCCGTCGGCGAGCGTGATGACCACGCGCCCGCCGAAGGCCTTCTCGGCCGGGTCGATCGAGTGGTAGCGCCGGGTCCACTCCTCGTCTTCGGCGGTGGAGACCTTGTGCCACAGCGCCACGGTGTCTTCGCGCCCGGCCCGCTCCGGCGTGTAGGAGTCGACGTGGTGCCAGCCGCCGTCCTGCAGAGCGACGGCGAAGATGTACGGAATCGAGTGGTCCAGCGTCTCGCGCGAGGCCGTCGGATCGTACTTCTGGGGATCGTTGGCCCCCGAGCCGATCACGGTGTGCGTGTGGTGCGAGGTGTGCAGCACGATCGCCTCGACGTTCGCGGGGTCCGCGAGCTCCGGGCGCTCGCTGTGAAGCTTGCGCGCCAGATCGATCCACGCCTGCGCCTGGTACTCGGCCGAGTGCTCCTTGGTGTACGACTCCAGGATGGCGCGCTTGGGCTCGCCCTCACCCGGCAGCGGCACGTCGTACGAGGCGTCGGGGCCGTCGAGCATCCAGGCGATGACCCCGTCCTCCCCCTCGTAGATCGGCGAGGGGGAGGTCTCGCCTCGCATCGCACGGTCGACGGCCTCGATCGCCATCTTCCCGGCGAACGCGGGCGCGTGCGCCTTCCACGTCGAGATCTCGCCCTTGCGCGACTGACGCGTGGCGGTGGTGGTGTGCAGCGCCTGCCCGATGGCCTGGTGGATCGTGTCGACATCGAGGCCGAGCAGCGTTCCGATTCCCGCGGCAGCCGACGGGCCGAGGTGTGCGACGTGATCAATCTTGTGTTCGTGCAGGCAGATCGCCTTCACGAGGTCGATCTGGATCTCGTATCCGGTCGCGAGGCCCCGCACGAGCGCCGCGCCATCGGCGCCGACGTGCTGGGCGACGGCGAGGATCGGCGGGATGTTGTCACCGGGATGCGAGTAGTCCGCGGCCAGGAAGGTGTCGTGGTAGTCCAGCTCGCGCACGGCGACCCCGTTCGCCCACGCCGCCCATTCCGGGCTCGAGCGGCGCTCGAGCGCGCATCCGAAGATCGTCGCGCCCGCGCCGCTGATGGAGACCGCGTGATCGAGCGCCTGCTGGCGCGCGGCCGAGACCGGGCGACGGCTGAGCGAGGCCGCCGCGACCGCGGCGTTGTCGATGATGCGGTTGATGATCATGTCGCGCGTCTCGTCGTCGACCTCGACGGGGTCGGCGGCGACCTGCGCGATGTGCCACGCGAGCTGTCCGTCGCGCGCCAGGTTCTCGTCGCTGCGGTGGACACGGGTGTGGTGCAAGACGCTCATGGGACGAGCCTTTCAGAAACGGTGGCGGGAAGGGAGCCGAGGATGCCCTCGAGCGCGTTGTGGAGGTGCACGTGCGTCGCGTGAGCGGCCAGGTCGGCGTCGCGCTGCGCGATCGCCGAGGCGATCAGTCGGTGCTCGGTCACCGACGCGCGCACCCGGGCCGGGCGATCGCGGGCCAGTCGTCGCACGCGCACGAGGTGGGTGCGCACCGTTCGCAGCGCAGAGGTCAGGTGGTCGTTCGCGACCGCGGCGTCGAGGGCGCGGTCGAAGTCGCCGATGAGGCGCGTGTAGGCGTCGGGGTCGGCGTGCGCGTCGATGTCGGCGAAGGCGCCTGCCAGGTCGGCGAAGACCCGTGGTTCGCCGCGTGCGGCGGCCAGCCGCGCCGCCTGCTCCTCCAACGCCCTTCGCACCTCGAACAGGGCGCGGATGTCGTCGGCGTCGACGCCGGCGACCACGGTGACCCGGGGCGACTGCTGGGCCACCAGCCCGTCGGCGGCCAGTCGCGCGAGGGCCTCGCGCATCGGGGTGCGGGATACGCCCAGCCTCGCGGCCTGCTCGGTCTCGCCGAGGACGGCGCCGGGCGCGAGCGCGCCGGACTGGATGTCGTCGAGCAGCGCGCCGTAGGCACGGTCGCTCGCGCGCATCCGCACTCCGTCGTCACCCACCCGCATCCCCTCAGTGTATACACTGAGGGGACATCAAGGGGCGAAGTCGACGGAAGAGGCCCCTTGCGTATACGGATGACGCACCAGGGATTGCGCCGAACGGACGACGGTGCGGCGCGGTCGCGGCCCCGAGGTAGCGTGGGGAGAGTGACTGAACCCTCTCCCTATGTCGTCGCCACCGACGGGGCCTGCAAGGGCAACCCCGGCCCTGCGGGATGGGCGTGGGTCGGCGAAGACGGGCACTGGGCGGCGGGAGCGATCCCCGCCGGCACCAACAACATCGGCGAGCTCACCGGACTGCTCAAGGCCATCGAGGACCACGCCGACGTCGCTCACCTCGTCGTGCAGGCCGACTCTCGGTACGCGATCGACACCTACCAGAAGTGGATGGACGGCCACCGCCGCCGCGGCTGGAAGACCTCGACCGGCGCCCCCACGAAGAACGTCGACCTGCTCGAGCAGCTCATCCGCGCCCGCGATGCGCGGCGCGCCGCCGGACTCCCCGACGTCGTGCTCGAGCACGTGCGCGGCCACTCGGGGCACGTGCTGAACGCCTGGGCGGACGAGCGGGCGGTGCGCGCGTCCGAGCACGCCGCGAAGGGCACGGCGAGCGCGTGGTCCTCGCTCGGGTCGCACGACCGCATCGACGTCTCGACCGCACCGAAGAACGGTCGCTGACCGCGCCGCATCCGCGACAGACGCGCTCTCAGGCGCCGGCGTCCGCCAGCCGGTCGAGCAGCGCGTCGAGGGCGGGGCGCTGACCCTTCACGAGCCGCTCCCGCGCCACATCTGCACCGACCCATTCGACCCGGTCGACCTCGGGGAAACGCTGCGTGCGCCCCGAATGCGGCGGCCACTCCATCTCGAATTCCCCGAAGCCGTCGCTCGGGGCGGCGAACCCGTCTCCGTCGGCGACGAACACGGTCACGCGCTTTCCCGACGAGTACGGGAACGTGCCGAGTTCGGCGGCGGGAGCATCGGGCGGATCGACGCCCAGCTCCTCTCGGAACTCCCGCGCCGCCGCATCCCACGCGTCCTCGGCGTCCGGGTCGAACTCGCCCTTCGGGATGCTCCACGCGGCGGCCTCCTTCGCCGACCAGAACGGACCGCCCATGTGGGCGATCAGCACCTCCACGGCGGATGTACCGGGATCCGTTCCGTCGGCGGGACGACGAAGGCGGTACAGGAGGAGTCCGGCACTGTGCACCGTCATCTCCCGCACCGCCCTCGATCGGTCCGACTCAGACCAGGCGCTTCTTGGGCGAGGTCTCGTACGTGATCTCGGCGTCGTCCTCGACGACACCGTTCAGCGCCTCGTCGATGGCCGACATCACGCCCTCGTCGAGGGTGACGCCGGAGGCCTTGACGTTGTCGGCGATCTGCTCGGGACGCGACGCGCCGACGAGGGCCGCGGCGACGTTGTCGTTCTGCAGCACCCACGCGATCGAGAGCTGCCCCATGCTGAGGCCGAGGTCGTCGGCGATGGGCTTCAGCTTCTGCACCGCGGTGAGCGTGTCGTCGTTCAGGAAGCGCTTGATGAAGTTCGCGCCGCTCTTCTCGTCGGTCGCGCGCGACCCGGCCGGCACCGGCTGGCCGGGCAGGTACTTGCCGGTCAGCACGCCCTGCGCCATCGGCGACCACACGATCTGCGAGATGCCGAGCGCGCGCGAGGTCGGCACGACCTTGCCCTCGATCACCCGCCACAGCGCCGAGTACTGCGGCTGGTTCGAGATGAGCTGGACGCCGAGCTCCTTCGCCAGCGCGTGGCCCTCGCGCAGCTGCTCCGCCGTCCACTCGGAGACGCCGATGTACAGCGCCTTGCCCTGACGGACGACGTCGGCGAAGGCCTGGAAGGTCTCCTCGATGGGCGTCTCGTCATCGAAGCGGTGTGCCTGATAGAGGTCGACGTAGTCGGTGCCGAGGCGCTGCAGCGAGGCGTCGATCGACTCGAAGATGTGCTTGCGACTCAGGCCGGTGTCGTTCGGCCCCTTCGGACCGGTCGGGAAGTAGACCTTGGTGAAGATCTCGAGGGATGCGCGCCGCTGACCCTTGATGGCCTCGCCGAGAACGCTCTCGGCGGCGCCGTCGGCGTAGACGTCGGCGGTGTCGAAGGTGGTGATGCCCGCATCGAGAGCGGCGTGGACCGTCTCCACGGCGGCGTCGTTCTCGACCTGCGAACCGTGGGTGACCCAGTTGCCGTAGGTGATCTCGGAGACCTTGAGGCCGCTGTTGCCCAGGTAGCGATAGTTGACCATGGACACCACGCTACCGGCGCCCGGGGACACTCCGGCGGGGGTTCGCCACCGGCGTCATCCGCCGTCGCGTCGGCGCAGCGCGCGGCGCAGACTGCGCACGAGCAGGAGGAGCCCGCCGAGCCCCACGAGACTGCCGAGGAAGGGGAAGGCGCCGACGTTGCCGGTGAGCATCGGGCCGTCGCCGGACACGGTCAGACTGATGCCGACGGCCAGCAGCGCCACCCCGACGACGGTCACGAGGAAGCGGTTCAGCTGCTCTTCGAGCCACCCGCGCTCGCCGGACCCTTCGAGGGAGCGCAGCCGCACCGAGAAGGTGCCGTCCTCAAGCGAGCGGGTGACGTTCTCGAACCGCCGCGGCAGGCGACGGAGCTCCTCGCCCGCGAGCATGAGGTGCGCCTGCGCACCGAGGGCGGCGTTCTTCGGGTCGAACGTCGCCCGCGCGAAGTGCGGTGCGCGCTCCAGGGCGTGCCCGACCATGTCGTAGTCCGGAACGAGGCGCCGGAGCGTCCCCTCCAGCGATGACAGCGTGCGCAGCACGAGCAGCAGCGACGGCGGGATGGACAGGCGATGGCGGCGCAGCACGTCCACGAGCGCCCGGAAGATGTTCTCGTCGACCTGGGCGTTCTGCATGCGGGTGAGGATGACGCCGATGTCGTGCTGCAGCGCCACGTGGTCGACGGTCCCGGTCTCGGGCGCGCACATGAGGAGGATGACGTTCGTGGCGGCGACGTCGTCATCCGCCGACAGGGCCAACAGCAGCGGGATGAGCATGCGGCGCAGGCTCCGCTCGCTCACCCCGACGGCGCCGAAGTCGATGAGCGCGACGGTGCCGTCGTCCTGCAGGATGAGGTTCCCCGGATGCAGATCGGCGTGGAAGACCCCGCGCACCGCGATCTGCTCGAAGACGGATTCGAGCACGCCGTCGGCGAGCCGGCGCGCCTCGTCGGGATCGAGGGAGCCGGTCGCGATGCGGCTGAAGGGCGTGCCGGTGATGCGCTGCTGCACGATCATGCGGCTCGTGCACCACGGCTCGTACAGGGTCGGCACGGCGAGGGTCATGGACGACGACCGCGCGATCGCGCCGCGCAGCATCTCGGTGCCCGCCGCCTCGACCCGGTAGTCGAGCTCGTCGCTCAGCGCGCGGGAGAACTCCGCCGCGAGAGCGACCGCCCCGTAGTCGCGGGCCCAGTCGGTGCGGGCCTCGGCGGTGCGCGCGAGGCGCTCGAGGATGTCGAGATCCGTCGTCACCTGCGCTCGTGCGCGCGGGCGCTGGATCTTCACGACGACCTCGTCGCCGGGTTCTTCGCCGTCGCCGCGCAGTCGCGCGGTGTGCACCTGGGCGACCGACGCCGCCGCCAGCGGCTGCGGGTCGATCGAGGCGAAGACCTCGTCGATCGGCCGGCCGAGCTCGGCCGTGATCGCCGCCTCCGCCTCAGCCCACGGGATCGGCGTGGAATCCATCTGCAGCGTCGACAGCGCATCCACCAGGTCGCGCGGCAGCACGTCCTCCCGCGAGGACAGCACCTGCCCGAGCTTGACGAAGGTGACGCCCGCCTCGTTCAGCGCGGCGACCAGAGCCGAGGCGAGCTCGTCATCTCCGCCGTGCCGGTTCTGGAACGCGCCGAGCCCGTGACGCGAGGCGATCGCGAGGATCTGCGCGTACCGGCGGGCGCGATCGCGCCGGCGGAAGGCATCCCTGATGGCCGCCACCGGATTGCGCACCCGATGCGACGGCCACAGGAACTCGAGCGTCACGATGACCACGACGACGATCGCGAAGATCCAGCCCGCGACGAGCGCGAGGAAGGCCAGCGCGATCGGGCCGCTCACCGTCACGTTGTCGTCGAGGTCGAGCACGTCGGTCTCGCGCATCGCCCACGTCGCCAGCGGCAGGCACGCGAGGAAGACGATCAGCGCGGTGAGGGATGCGCGGATCCACCCGACCTGCCCGTCGAGCAGACGGCGGCTCACCCAGGCGGCCGCGACCGTGAAGATCAGCGCGATCAGGACGAATGCGACCCAGGCCCACATGAGGCCAGTGTGTCAGCCGACGGCGGCGGCCGCTTGGTCTTCTTCCGTCGCGACCAGCTGACCGCAGGCCCCGTCGATCTCCTTGCCGCGGGTGTCGCGCAGGGTGGTGGGGATGCCGGCGGCGTTCAGGCGCCGCACGAATTCCGCCTGCACCGGCTTCTCCGACGACGTCCAGACCGAGCCGGGCGTGGGGTTCAGCGGGATCGGGTTGACGTGCACCCAGCCGCGACCGCGGGCGTTGAGCTTCTCCGCCAGGAGGTCGGCGCGCCAGGCATGGTCGTTCATGTCCTTGATGAGCGCGTACTCGATCGAGACGCGGCGCCCCGTGGCGTCGAAGTAGGCCCGGGCGGCATCCAGAGCCTCGTCGACCTTCCAGCGGGAATTCACCGGGATGAGCTCGTCGCGCAGCTGGTCGTCGGGCGCGTGGAGCGAGAGGGCGAAGGTGACGGGGATCTCCTCCTTCGCGAGCTTCGTGATCGCCGGCACCAGGCCCACGGTGGAGACCGTGATGCCGCGCGCGCTCATCCCGAGCCCGTGCTTCTGATCGGTCATCACCCGCACCGCCTGCATGAGGCGGGCATAGTTCGCCAGCGGCTCCCCCATGCCCATGAAGACGATGTTGGTGACCCGCTCATCGGGATGCTCCGGCTCGCCGAGCTCGCCGGCGCGGATCAGGGCGTTGGCGCGAACGACCTGATCGACGATCTCGGCGGCAGACATGTTGCGGGTGAGCCCGGCCTGGCCGGTGGCGCAGAACGGGCAGTTCATGCCGCATCCGGCCTGGCTCGACACGCACAGTGTGATGCGGCCCGGGTAGCGCATCAGCACCGACTCGACGAGGGCGCCGTCGTGCAGTTTCCACAGGAACTTGATCGTGTCGCCGCGGTCGGTGGTCAGGCGCCGCACCTCGCTCAGCAGCGGCGGCAGCATCCCGGTGACGAATTCCTCGCGGTTCGCCGCCGGCAGGTCGGTCATCCGGTCGGGGTCGGCTGTGTAGTGCGTGAAGTAGTGCTTCTCGAGCTGCGCGGCGCGGAACCCGGGCAGTCCGAGCTCCTTCACCTTCTCCACGCGCTGCTCGGCGGTGAGGTCGGCCAGGTGCACCGGCGGCTTGCCGCGCTTGGGGCTGGCGAACTGCAGCAGCGGACGCCCCTCGGCGTCCTTCTTCTGCGACCACCCTTCGGTCTTCGGGCGCACCTGCCGCACGGCGGCGGCCTCGGGCGGCGTCGTGGATCGCACGGGCGGCTGTTCGGGCATGCTCCGAGGGTAGGGGACGCACCTGCACACTGCCTGTTCGGCTCTCGCGCGCGCACGGTGAATTCGACAGGAGATTCTGGGCGGCAGCCACCGACCTCGGCCCGTCTCCGGCAGCGGGGCGCCGGATCTCCGGTGTTGTTCACGGCGAGCGCGTCGCCCGGCCCGGGTAGGGTCGAGGGGGCCTCGCCGCGGGGCCGGGCGGGAGAACGATGAGCACGGGGCGGATCGCCTTCCTCGATGTCGACGGCACGATCCTCGACCACGGCCGCACCGTCGCCGCCTCGACCGTCGACGCCGTGCGCGCCGCCCGCGCGGCGGGGCATCTCGTGTATCTGTGCACGGGGCGGTCGGCCGGCGACATCCATCCCGACGTCGCCGCGATCGGCTTCGACGGCGCGATCACGAACGGCGGCTCCTATGCCACCAGCGGCGATGACGTCGTGGTCGCCCGCCCCATGCCACGGGGTGCGGTCGATCGTCTGCAGACGTGGTTCACCGAGGCCGGCGTTCCGTACTTCCTGCAGACGAACCACGGCGTGTACGCCTCGGCGCACGTGCGTGAGATGATCGCCGCCTTCGTCTCGCGGTGGCAGGGCGCGCACTCGGGCGACGAGCCGCAGACGTCACCCCAGCGACCGCCGCGATTCGGCGACCTCGCCGAGGTCGATCTCGGCACCATCGCGAAGGCGGTCTTCGTGAGCGACGATCCAGCCACCGTCGACCGGGCGACCGCGGCGCTCGGCGACCGCTTCCACGTGGTGGCCGGAAGCATGCCGCTGCCGGGCGGCACCAACGGGGAGATCGGGATGCTCGGCGTCACCAAGGGCTCCGCCATCGAGACGGTGCTCGAGCACCTCGGCCTCCGTCGCGACGACGCGATCGGCGTCGGCGACAGCTGGAACGACGTCGAGATGTTCCAGGCGTGCGGCACCGGCATCGCGATGGGGAACGCGCCCAACGAGCTGAAGGCCCTCGCCGACGATGTGACCACGAGCGTGTCCGCCGACGGTGTGGCAAATGCCTTCCGCCGCCACGGCCTCATCTGACGCGGGCCCGCGCGCCGCGCATCCGCACCGCCCCGCACCGCCCCGCCCGCACCGCCCCCGCATCACACCGAGAAACGCGGTTCGCCGCGAGAAACCACGCATCGCGGCGTTTCTCGCGCGGTTCGGCGTTTGTCGGCAGCTCCTGACCCCGCGAGCGCAACCCCACACCCTTCCGTCCGCCGACGCCGTAGCGTCGAGGCCGTGACCGACGTGCGAGAGATCCGGCCCGCCGACGCCGGAGAAGTCCTGACCCTGCAGCGCGCCGCCTTCGTGCAGGAGGCCCTGATCTACGGCGACCCCGACATGCCTCCGCTGACGCAGACCCTCGAGGAGCTCGAACACGAGCTGACCGAGAACCTGGGATGCGTCGCGGTCGACGGGTCGCGGATCGTGGGTGCCGTGCGCGCCCGTGTGGATGGCGGCCTGCTGCTGATCGGGCGGATCTCCATCGCTCCCGACCAGCAGGGGAACGGGATCGGAACGGCGCTGCTGACGGCGGTCGAGCGCCGCGGTCGGGAGGCCGGCGCCACCGCGGCGGAGCTGTTCACCGGCTCGCTCAGCGAGGCGAATCTGCGCCTGTACGAACGCGAGGGCTATCGCGAGACGCAGCGCGTCGACGAGGGCGACGGCATTGCCCAGGTCTTCCTCCGCAAGCCTCTCGTCTGACTCCGCCGACGCCGCACACCCCGAACCGAGAAACACCGATCGCGCCGAGAAACCACGCATCGCCGCGTTTCTCGCGGGGTTCGGCGTTTGTCGGCGCGGTCGAGGGCGGATGCGCTGGGCGCGGGTCAGAGGAAGATGTCGGGGAAGAGCTCCTCGTCGGGGGTGCCGGGGGTCGCGGCGTAAGCGGAGAGATCGGTCACGCCGGCCGCGCGCAGCACGTCTTCGACGATGAGCGTCTGCCCCGTGTACGCCCGCGAGGGCTGGCACAGCACTTCGTAGGCGGCGTCGGCGTAGATCTCCGGCGTGCGACTGACCTTCATCATGCGCTCACCGCCGAGCGCGAACTGCACCGCGGCGGTCGCGATCGTCGTCGCCGGCCATAGCGTGTTGGCCGCGACGCCGTCGTCGGCGAATTCAGCCGCCATGCCGAGCGTCGCCATCGTCATGCCGAACTTCGCCATCGAGTACCCGGTGTGGGCGCCGAGCCAGCGGGGCGTGGTGTTCAGCGGCGGCGACAGCGACAGGATGTGCGGGTTGGCGGCATCCTTCAGCATCGGCAGCGCCGCGCGCGAGAGCATGAAGGTGCCGCGCACGTTGACGTCTTGCATCAGGTCGTACTTCTTGGCCGACAGGTCGAGCGACCCGGACAGGTCGATGACGCTGGCGTTGTTGACGACGATGTCGATGCCGCCGAACTCGCCCTGCGTCTTCAGCACGGCCTCGGTGATGTCGTCGTCGTTCCGCACGTCGCCGACCAGCGGGAGCGCCCGGCCGCCGGCAGCCTCGATCTGCTCAGCCGCGGTGTGCACGGTGCCCTCGAGCTTGGGATGCGGGGTGTCGGTCTTCGCCAGCAGCGCGATGTTGGCGCCGTCGCGAGCGGCGCGCACGGCGATCGCGAGGCCGATGCCGCGGCTGCCGCCCGACATCAGGATGGTCTTGCCGGCAAGCGGTGCGTCGGTCATCGTGCGGTCCCTTCGGTGGTGGGGCGGGCGGACGAGCGGGCGGATGCGGCGAACGCGGCCACCCGGGTCTTCGATTCGTCGGTGGCGAAGGCCGCCCCGATCGTGCGGGCTTCGTCGTCGAGATTGGCGGCGAGGTCGCGTTCGGCGCCGACCCGGACGAGGCGCGTGGCCTGCCCGAACGCGGCGGTCGCGCCCGCCATCCAGAACCGGGCGATCTCGGCGGCACGGTCGGCGAGCGCGTCGGGGGCGACGACCTCGGCGACGAGGCCCCACTCGAGAGCGGTGGCCGCATCGACCGTGCGATCCTGCAGCAGCAGCTGGAGGGCGCGGCGCTGACCGATCGCCGCCGGAAGGAGCGTCGAGACACCGAGGTCGGGAGTCAGGCCGATGTTGGCGTACTTGCTGACGAAGGTCGCCTTCTCGCTGGCGACGACGTAGTCGGCGGTGAGCATGAGGCCGAGTCCGCCGCCGGCGACCGCGCCCTGCACGGCGGCGACGATGGGCTTGTCGCTGTGCGCGAGGGTGCGGATGCCGTCGTGGATCACGTGGGCGGTCTCGGTGACCTGCTCCCCCGTCGCGCCGGAGGTCGCCATCATGATCACGTCGCCGCCGGCGCAGAAGGCGGGGCCGGTCGCATCCAGGATGATCGCCTCGACCGCCGGATCGTCGGTGACCTGGTGGGCGAGATCGCGCCAGCGCGTGCCCATCTCGAAGTCCATGGCGTTCAGCCGCGTCGGACGGTTGAAGGTCAGCCGGGCGACGCCCTGCTCGACCGATATGAGGATCGATTCGCTCATCGTGCTCCTTGTATATGTGCGGATGCCGACGCGGCCGGGGTGGCTCAGCGCGGCGCCATGCGGATCGCGCCGTCGAGGCGGATGGTCTCGCCGTTGAGGTATCCGTTGTCGACGATGGACATCACCATCGCGGCGTACTCGTCGGGGCGGCCGAGCCGCTGCGGGTAGGGCACCTGCTGACCGAGGGAGTCCTGCGCGGCCTGAGGAAGCCCGGCGAGCATCGGGGTCTCCATGATGCCCGGTGCGATCGTGCACACGCGGATGCCGTAGCGGGCGAGCTCGCGGGCGATCGGCAGGGTCATGGCGTGCACGCCGCCCTTGCTGGCGGCATAGGCGGGCTGGCCGATCTGGCCGTCGAAGGCGGCGACGCTGGCGGTGCCCACGATGACGCCGCGGTCTCCAGAGGCGGTCGGCTCGGTCTTCGCGATGACCGCCGACGCCTGCGCGATCACGTTGTAGGTGCCGATGAGGTTGATGCGGATGATCCGCTCGAACGCGTCGAGGGGCGTCGGAGCGCCGTCGCGGTCGAGCACCTTGGCCGGCGGGGCGATGCCGGCGCAGTTGACCACGACCCGCAGCGGGGCGGCTTCGGATGCGGTGCGGACGGCCGCGGCGACCTGGTCGGCGTCGGTCACGTCGGCCGCGGCGAACGTGCCGCCGAGGCCCGCCGCGACATCGGCGCCGGGCGACGAGGGCAGGTCGACGATCGTGACCGCCGCACCCGCCGCGGCGAGCCGCTTCGCCGTGGCGAGCCCGAGTCCGCTCGCACCCCCGGTGACGAGGGCGGAGGCGTGCGTGAGCTCCATCGGTTCTCCTTCGAACGGATGCCGGCGGCGAACGCCACCGGCGACATCGAGTTCCAGCCTACGTGAGACGCCGTCTCACCACCGCGCGCGGTCATCCCCAGGCTAGCCCCCGCGCCCCGGCCACCGCATCCATCGCCCCCGCCCCGCCCGCGCCCCGCGCACCCCGCCCGCGCCCCGCGCATCCCGCCCCACGCGGGCTCCCCGAGAAACCACCCCCGCCGCGAGACACCACGCATCGCGGCGTTTCTCGCGTCGAACGGTGTTTCTCGCACGCCAAAGGCGGAAGGATGGTCACGTGTCGATCCCGGATGCCGGCGAGCCGGTGCCGCCGCGCGTGCGCGATCTCGCCGGCGACGCCGCGCTCACACCGGTGTGGCGCAACGGGGTCGGCGGCGTGACGTTCCGAGCGGATGACGGCAGGTACGTGAAGTACGGCCCGCGCAACGAGGAGGGCTCGATGGCCGGGGAGGCCGAGCGGCTCGCGTGGGCGGGCGGATTCGTGCCGGTGCCGCGGGTTCTGGAGGTCGGCGGCGACGAGGATCACGAGTGGCTCGTCACGGTCGCGCTTGCCGGCGAGAGCGCGGTGGCGCCCCGGTGGACGATCGACTCCGGTCGCAGCGAGATCGCCGTCCGGGCCATCGGCCGTGGCTTGCGGGCTTTCCATGACGTTCTCCCGGTCGACTCCTGCCCGTTCGACTGGGGCGTCGAGGCCCGCGTGGCGAACGCGGCGCGGCGCGGCATCCGTCTGCCCGCTGATCTGCGGAAGGCGCCCCGGATCGATCGAGCGGTCGTGTGCCACGGCGATGCATGCAGCCCCAATACGATCCTCGACGGAGAAGGCCGGATCGCCGGACACGTGGATCTCGGTGCCCTCGGCGTCGCCGACCGCTGGGCCGACATCGCCGTCGCCGCGATGAGCACGGAGTGGAACTACGGTCCGGGTTGGGAGGCGACGCTCCTCGACGCCTATGGCGTCGCGCCCGATCCCGAGCGTCAGGCGTATTACCGGTCGCTCTGGAACGCGACCTGACCGACGCTCGCACACAACGACCCCGGCGAGAAACCACTTCGGCCGCGAGAAACCACGCAACGCGGTGTGTCTCGGGCCGATCGGCGTTTCTCGGCGGGGTGGATGCGCGCGGGGCCGGGGGGATGCGCGCGGGGGCCGGGGGGGGATGCGCGCGACGGCGGGCGGCGGGCGTGGATGCGTCAGGAGGGGCCGAGGATGGGATTGAACGCGCCGACGGCGATCGAGACGGCGAGCGCCGTCGCACTGATGGCGAAGCCCGCGAGGAGCAGCAGGGTGTCGCCGCGGCCGAAGCGGGACTCGCGCGCCCACGTGCGCGGGCCGGGGGCTCCGAACGCCCGCGCCTCCATGGCGGTGGCGAGCGAGGAACCCCGCCGGATGGACAGGACGAACAGCGCGAACGCCATCCCGAACCCGCGCCGGAGGCGGCCGGTGTCGGCAACGCCGCGCGCACGCCGAGCCAGAGCGAGCGCGCGCCAGTCGTCGGTCAGGAGCCCGAGCATGCGCATGCCGGCGAGCGCTCCGAGCACGAACCGCGCCGGAAGGCGCACGATCTGCGCCAGCCCGTCGGCGAGGTCGGTGGGGTCGACGGTGACGAACAGCACCACGGCCGGGAGCCCGATCGCGAGCACCCGCAGGAAGGTCGCGAGCGCCAGCATCAGCGATCCCTCACTGATGCGCACGAACAGCCACTCGACGTAGACCTCCCCCGACGCGGCACCGTACAGCGCGATCGTCACCGCCGAGGCGGGTGCGGCGATCCACAGCGGCAGGGTGCGCAGCCAGAACTGGCGCGGCGGGAGTCCCGCGGCCAGAAGGAGGGGAAGCTCGAGCAGCAGGGCCACCAGCGCCGAGACGGGATCGATCGTCACCACGAGCGGCAGCGCGATCGCGAGGGCCGCACCGAGCTTGGCGACCGGGTTCAGGCGCGCGACGACGCCGCGCCCGGCATTCGGACTCATGCCCGCACCCCGCCCACGACGAACCGGCGGGCGTGGAGCGCCTCGAGCACCGCGGCGTCGTGCGTGACGGCGACGACCGCGAGGGGAGGATCGTCGCCGTCGCCGTCGCGGAGCCGCGCGATGATCGCGACGAGTTCCGCCCACGTGCGCGCATCCTGCCCGAACGTGGGTTCGTCGAGCACGAGCACACGCGGCCGGGTCGCGAGGGCCGCCGCGACGGTGAGGCGTCGCTTCTCACCTCCGGACAGCGTGTAGGGGTTCGCGGCGGCGAGCGGCGCGAGGCGAAGGCGCTCGAGCAGCTCATCCACGCGCTCGGCGATGCGATCGGCCGGCAGCCCGAGGGCGCGCGGGCCGACCTCGAGCTCCTCCCGCACCGTCCGCGCGAGGAGCTGGTGCTCCGGATCCTGCAGCACGGCGCCGATGCGGGTGAGCAGCGCGCGCGAGGACCACTGCACCGGATGCCGGCTCGCGCCGTCGCGCCGTCGTCGTGGCGTCGCGCCGGCGGCCAAATGCACCGCGGCCTCGACGACACCCGACTCGGGCGGGAGGAGCCCCGCCAGTGTGAGACCGAGCGTGGACTTTCCGGCACCGTTCGCCCCGACGACGCCGAGCACCTCGCCGGCGCGCACGTCGATATCGAACGGGCCGGCCACCGGCGTTCCCGGCACACGCGCGACGACGAGGTCGCGCGCCCTGAGCAGCACCTCGCCCGGGCGTGCCATCGGCTCCGGCGGGTAGGCCGGCGGCACGCCCGGAACCCACACCCCGTCTGCCGCGAGCTCTCGCGCGCGCCGCGGCACCGCATCCTCACCCCTCGCGGCGTTATCGCGCGCGGCTTCGCCCGCGGCGCCGCCAGCCTTCGCCGCATCGAGTGCACGACTTTCCACCGAGTGCACGGCCTCTCGCGGGCCAGAACCCGTGCGCTCGGCGAGTTCCCGTGTACTCGACAGCCGGGAAGGGCTCGGCGGGCGGGATGCGGCGGGGCCGAGCACGTCGTGCGGCGGACCGTCGGCGACCACGCCCTCACCGGGGGCGAGCACGATGATGCGGTCGACCAGCGGGAGCCACACGTCGGTGCGGTGCTCGATCACGACGAGGGTCGCCCCGGTGGCGTCGAGCGCGCGTGCGACGGCATCGCGCACCTCCACGACGCCCGCCGGGTCGAGATTCGCCGTCGGTTCGTCGAGCAGCAGCACCTCGGGTCGCATCGCCACGGCGCCGGCGAGCGCGAGACGCTGCTTCTGCCCGCCCGACAGCGCGGCCGCCGCGCGATCGAGGGGCACGTCGAGACCCACGGCGTCGAGGGCATGCCGCACCCGCGGCCAGATCTCCTCGCGCGGCACCCCGAGGTTCTCGCATCCGAAGGCGACGTCGTCACCGACGCGGGCGAGCACGGTCTGGCCGTCGGGGTCCTGCAGCACGAGTCCGGATGCGCCGCGCGCGGCGGGCGCAGCCCCCGCCACGCGCAGCCGACCCTCCTGCTCCCCCTCGTCCGCGCCGCCGAGCACGCCGGCGATGCCCTGCAGCAGCGTCGACTTGCCCGACCCCGATGCGCCGAGGAGCAGCACGCGCTCGCCCGGGTCGATCCGGAAGCTGGTCTGCCGCACCGCCCACGCGTGACGCGTGGCGTAGCGCCATCCCCACCCCTGCGCTTCGACGGCGGGTGTCGCGGATGCGGCCACTACACGCGCTGGGCGACGTCACGCCCGGCGGCGAAGCGGCTGAGCGCACCGGTGGCGGCGAGGCCGCGCATGATCAGCCAGCCGCCGAGGCCGGCGATGACGACGCCGGACACCGTGGTGGAAGCGATGTAGACGGTGGTGAACAGCACGTCGGCGCCGGGGTACCAGAGGATTCGATCGTTGATGCCGCACGCGAGACCGGCACCGGCCCCGGCGAGCAGGGCCACCGGCAGACGCCACACGGCGTAGGCGAAGACCAGGAAGATCAGCTCGGCGCCGAGACCCTGCACGAGGCCGGACACGATCGTCAGCGGCCCCCACGCGTTGCCGACGAGGGCCGAGATGACCGCGGCGACCGTCTCGGTGTAGAGCGCGGCGCCGGGCTTGCGCACGATGAGGCCGCCGAGCACACCGGCGATGAGCCACGGGCCCGCGAGCAGGCCCTGCACCCCCGGCAGCAGCGGGGTGAGGAGGGACGACGGCCCCTCGTAGGCGACGTTCCAGACCAGGAAGATCCCGGCGCAGGCGACGGCGATGACGCTGGCGACGACGATGTCGACGATGCGCCAGCGGAACCGGCCCGTCGTGACGGAATCGGATGTGGACGTGCGCGTGGACGCGTGCATGATTACTCCCTCCCTGCGCCGGCATGATCCGGATCAGGTTCGGCGGTCGAAGCGCGTTTCGCTCCCTCTCAGCCCGACTCGTCGGACTCCCGCGGTGTGTGCCGATGAGTATAACGCGGGAGCGACGCGATAGTTTGGCGGGGTGACTGTGGAGGACGCACCGCCGACGACGCGCCGGTCGCTGCGGCAGCGCGGGGGCTCGTCCGCGGCCGAGTCCGCCCGGCCCGCCGACGCCACAACGGAGCGCGAAGGCACCGTGGAGCCCGACGTCACCGTGGAGCCCGACGTCACGACGGAGCCCGAAGGCACCGCGGAGCCGACCGACGCCCCCACGACGGGACCGACCACGGCTGCGCTCGCCTGGGTCGACGCGGCCACGCTCGCCCGCACCGCGGCGCCGGTGGACCTGTCCTCCGCGACCACGTCGTACACCTCGGTCGGAGCCGACCTGCTCGCGAAGCGTCCGCGCCGGAGCCTCTGGCGCCCCGGCGTCGTGTGGCCGACCGCGGCAGCGGCGCTCGTCGTCGGCGCGTACGCCGCGACGACGCTCCTGTGGCCGCTCCACGCCGTCGCCCCGACGGTCACGCCGATCGAGGTCGCGCCGATCGCATCCGCACCGCTCGAGATGTCGTGGCCCGAGCCGGGGTCATCCGCGGTGTCCGTCGCGGGCATCTCGTCGACCCTCGCCTCCTCCGACGCGGTCGTGCCGATGGCGAGCATCACGAAGGTCGTGACCGCACTGCTCGTGCTCGACCGGATGCCGCTCGCGGTCGGCGAGTCGGGTCCGGACTACTCCTTCTCGGCCGCAGACAGCGCCGAGTACTGGGAGTACCGCTATCGCGACGAGTCGGCGCTGGATGTGCCGGTCGGCGGCACACTGACGGAATACCAGATGCTGCAGGGCATGCTCATCGGGTCGGCGAACAACTACGCCGACCGTCTCGCCAGCCGCATCTGGGCCTCGGACGCCCTGTTCGCCGACGCCGCGAACACCTGGCTCGCCCAGCACGGCCTCGACGGGGTCACCGTGGTCGAACCCACCGGCATCGATCCGGGCAACACCGCAGATCCGGCATCGCTGCTGGCGCTCGCCTCCCGGGCTCTCGCCGACCCGGTGATCGCCGAGATCGTGGCCACGCGCTCGGTCGAGCTGCCCGGAGCCGGCCTGGTCGAGAACACCAACAGTCTGCTGGCGGACGAGGGCGTCATCGGCGTGAAGACCGGCACGCTCGACGAGAGCTGGAACCTCCTGTCGGCCGAAGAGGTGGCGATCGGGGACACGACCGTGCGCCTCTACGCCTCGGTGCTCGGCGAGGTCGACGCCGAGGGACGCGACGACGCCTCGCGCTCACTGTACGAGCAGGCCGTCGCGAACCTTCAGCCGGAGCCGTCGGTGACCGCCGGCACGGTGGCCGGTGCCGTCACGACGCTGTGGGGGTCGGATGTCGACATCGTCGTGTCGGATGACGCGTCGGTGATCCTGTGGGACGGGGGCAGCGCGACCGTCGACGCGTCCTACGATCTCGACGATGCGCGCGGCGACGGCGAGGTGGTCGGGACCCTGTCGGTGGGCGGTCCCCTCGACGCCACCACCGTCACGCTCGAGCTCGCCGACGACATCGAGGACCCCGACCCGTGGTGGCGGCTGACGCATCCGCTCGACCTCTTCGGCCTGGCCGGCTGAGCCGGCTTCAGGTCAGGCGAAGCGCACCGCGGCCTGCAGGCGCGTGCGGATCTCGAAGACCTCGGTGCCGCCCAGCGGCCGGGTGCCGGTGATTCCCCGCCGCAGCACGGTCGACAGCGCGGACCGGCCCACGACGGCGGTCGGCACACCGCGCACCTTGCCGATCTCCTGCATGGCGTGCTCGACGTCGTCATCCGGAAGCACGACGATCGCCCCGCCGAACTTCACCCGCGCCGCGCGCCCGACTGTGCGCATCGCGGCGACGTGCGTCGAGATCGGACCGCCGTCGACGTCGGCGACCTCGCCGCGCTTGATGCGCACCGGGCGGCCGAAGTCCTCGGAGAGGATGCCGTAGAGGCCACTCGGCCCGAGCACGATGTGATCGAGCTTCGCCCGGCCCGCGTCGATGTCGTGCCACGCGGTGTAGCCCATGCCGAGCTCGGAGACGGTCACGGCGGTGGCCTCTTCGGCGAGCGCGTCGGCGAGCAGCCGGCGCACCTCGTGGGGGGCCGAGCGCACCAGGTGCGGGGCGTACGGATCGGGGATCTCGACGCCGCGGCCGACCCATTCGCGGATGAGCTCGAGGTACTTCTCGCGGCGCCATCCGCCGGGCTGCCCGTGGCTGCGGGCGCGGGGGCGCGTGTCGGGGCGCGCGTTCGCGCGAGGCGGCGCGGGACTGCTCCACGCCGGCTTCTCGGCGTCGGCAGCGGGTTCGGATGACGGCGCTCCCGGCTCGCCGGCGTCGGCGAACCCGTTGCGGCGGTCGTACGATGCGCGCGCGTCGGCGGTGCCGACCAGCTCCCACGCCCGCTGCACCTGCACGAACACGGCGGCATCCCCGCCGACATCCGGATGCGACTGCCGCAGCTTCAGGCGATAGGCCCGGCGGAGCGTCTCGGCGTCGGCGGCGGGGTCCACACCGAGCAGATCGTAGGCGGACGCGGACAGCGGACTGTCGAACACGGCGCCTCCCACTCCTCCCGTCGCGGGCGCGGCGGTGAGGAATCCAGGCTACTGAGATTCCCTTTGCCCGGCTCCCAGGTTCGCCGGAGGCTCATCAGGGGTATCGGCGACCACCTCGAAGCGGCGGGCATAGGCGGCGGCGTCCTGCGAGGACAGCGCGAGCAGGATGAGCACGTCCGTCGCGACCGAGATGAGGCTGGTCTCGAACGTGACGTCCTGTCCGCCGGCCCACCAGCCCGCGAACGAGGCGCAGATGGTGATCGTGGAGTAGGTCATGACGATCACGCGCGGGCCGTTGCGTCCCCGGAGCACGAAGACGGCGAGCACGAGCTCGGCGAGCACGAAGAATCCGCCGATGCCGAGGAAGGCATACAGCCCCGCGAGGCGAGCGTCCGGGGTCACGCTGTCTCCGAGCATCCACACGACCTCGTCGGCGGTGTCGGTGAACCATCGCAGGGCGACGTCGGCGATGAACAGCGCGGCGGCGAAGGCGCTGAGGATGACGAGGATGCCCCCGGCCAGCGTGCTGAGCGGGCGCTTCATGTGCGGATCGAAGCCCGGTCGGCGAAGGAGACTCGCGGGCGGTTCGTAGGCGTGACGCTTGGGCACGTCGCGCGGCGAGGGGCGCGGGGACTCCGGTGTGCTCATGCGGTCACCTCGCTTCCGGGCCCCGGCGCGGCGCCCGACGCAGGCGCAGCGTCTGGCGCGGCCGGCACGCCGCGCACGTCGACGATCGGCAGGTCTCCGTCGGTGCGGATGCTGTCGCCGCCGCCGTTTCGCGCGTGATAGCCCGTGGAGAAGTCCTCGATGACCTCCACCCGCACACGCGGGTCGGCGGAGACGGTGGCGACGATGTGGTCGCGCTCGATGTCGGTGTCGGCGTCGATCTTGTGGGTGACCTGGAGGGTGAACAGCGACAGGCCCACGGAGGTGTCGAAGGTGCCGGCGGCGAGCCAGTCGACGCGGCGGCCGCCGGGCAGCAGCCATCCGTCCGGACACCGCCAGAACCGCACGTGGTGCCGCTGGCCGGGGTTGCCGTCGACCTCCTGCTGGTAGGCGAAGTCCTGCTGGCGGCCGAAGAGGAAGAGCGGGCTGACCGGGGCGTGCTCGTAGCTGCGTCGGGTCATCGTCGAGCTGATGATGCGCCACGACGACGCGAGGGTGACGTCGTCGGCGCGCGTCCATCCGCCGGTTCGCAGCGCGGCCTCGATCTGGTCGCCCTCGCCCATGAAGGCGAGGTTGACGGGGTCGCCGAGCAGTCCGTCGCTGGTGCGGGCACGGCCGATGAAGTACTCCGGCACGTAGACCGTCGTGAGGATGCGATGCAGGCGCGGCAGGACGAGGTATGCCAGCAGCACCCAGAAAGCGAGCACGCCGAGGATGCCCCACCATCCGAGGCTGAACGATTCGGTGAAGCTCAGGTAGGCGAGCCAGATCGCAGCGAGTCCCGCGAACGTGAAGAAGAACCAGTCGACGGCGATCCCGATGGACCATCGGCGACGGTGCCGGGTGATGGGTCGGCGGACCATGGCGTCACCCCCAGAGCGGCGCGGACGGAACGAACGAGAACGCCTCGTCGACCAGGTCGGGGGCGAGGTCGTCGAGGGATGCCGGCTTCCAGCGCGGCGAGCGGTCCTTGTCGACCAGCTGCGCACGGATGCCCTCGGCGAGGTCGGGCTGTGTCACGGCGAACCACTGGGCCAGGCGGTACTCCTGGTCGAGCGCCTGCCGCAGGGTGAGCCCCCGCGCACGGCGCACCGCTTCGAGCGTGACGGTCAGCGAGGTCGGGGAGAGCTCGCCGAGGGTGGCGGCGGTCTCCCGCGCTTCCGGCACTTCGCTGGCGAGAAGCCGTTCGACGATCTCGGCGACGGTGGGGGCGGCGAAGGCGTCGTCGATCCATCCGCGTGCCTGCTCGAGCGCGGAGGTGTCGGGGGTGTCGTCGAACAGCAGCACGATCTCCGACGGCGACCCCGGGTCGGCGCGGGTCTCGAGCGCCTCGGAGAGCGGGCCGAGGTGCACCGAAGGCACGAGGTGATCGGCGAATCCGGCGTAGAGGGCGTCGGCGGCTGTCATCGTGGCGCCGGTGAGCGCCAGGTACTCGCCGAGGCGACCCGGCGCACGCGCCAGAAGCAGGCTGCCGCCGACGTCGGGGGTGAAGCCGATGCGGGTCTCGGGCATGGCGAGGCGCGAGCGTTCGGTGACGATCCGGATGTGGGCGTGGCCCGCGAGCCCGATGCCGCCGCCCATGGTGATGCCGTCGGCATACGCGACGATCGGCACCGGGTACTCCGCGATCGCCGCGTTGAGGGCGTACTCGGCCCGGAAGAACTCCCCGGTGGCCTCGGGGTTCCCGGCGATGATCTGTTCCCGGAGGCCCCGCACGTCGCCGCCCGCGCACAGTCCGCGATCACCGGCGCCGTCGAGGAGTACGAGGTCGATGTGGGGCGAGTGGCGCCAGGTGTCCAGCGCGTCGGTGAGGTGGCGCACCATCTCGAGGGTGAGCGCGTTGATCGCCCGCGGCCGGTTCAGCGTGAGATGACCGAGGGCAGCGTGCACCCGCACGAGCACGTCGGCATCGCCTGCAGCAGCGGCGGCGGGTGTGGTTTCACTCACCCCCTCACGCTATCGCGCGCATCCACCCCGGATCAGGTTGCGGAGTTCTGTTCCTCGGCCGAGGCGGTCGGGATCGCTCCGGTCGCGGCGAGGGTCACGACATCGGCGGGCTCGTCCTCGGCGTCGAGACGCAGAGCCTGCACGAGTTCGATGCCGTGACGGGTCGTGAGCACGAGACGCTGGAAGTCCGGGTGGCCGTCGAGGTCGATCACGACGCCGGCGCGGCGACGGCGCACGATCGCGAAGTCCTTCGCGCCGGTCGACTCCCACGTTCCCATCGCGATGACGCCGCGCACGTACGTTCCGGGGTGGGCGACGCCGCGCAGCCAGTGCCACGGGTCTTCCGTCAACTGCACCTTCGCGATCGCCGACCGGTCCACGCGGATGTTCTCCTTGCGGAATGCCAGAGCACGTTCGGCGCCCGACAGCGCGACCTCGAGGTGCGCCGAATCGAGCAGGAGCGTGACCATGCCCTCTAGTCTGCCAGCGGCATCCGACCCGTCAGAACCGTTTTGCTCACGGACAGGCAACAATCGAGACGACTCGATCGGGCCACGATTGTCGGGCGCGGTTCGTTCGGCCGCGGAAGGCTGTGGAGCGAAGGAGGAAGCCGTGATCGGATCACTGAACCGTCTGGTCGAGCACATCGAAGCGAACATCTCGGATGAGATCGACGTCGCCGGCCTCGCGCGCACGTGGGGAACGACGGAGTATCACCTGCGTCGCATGTTCTCGTCGTTGGCGGGCATGCCGCTGTCGGAGTACGTGCGACGCCGTCGCATGACGCTCGCGGCGGCCGACCTGCGCGGATCGGACGACCTGCTCGAGGTGGCAGTCCGTTGGGGCTACGGCTCGACGGAGGCGTTCAACCGGGCGTTCCGCTCGGTCCACCGTGTCTCACCGTCGGATGTGCGCCGGCACGCGGCTCCTCTTCGCACGCAACCGCAACTCAGGTTTCGCCTGACCGTCGAAGGGAACACCCCCATGGACACGCGTCTCATCGATCGCCCCGCTTTCCGGCTCGTCGGACACGCCGTGCGCGTGCCGCTCATTCACGAGGGCGTCAATCCGCACATCCAGGCCCATATCGCCGGGCTACCTGAGACCGCGCACGCGCGGCTGAAGGAGCTCGGCGACACGGAGCCGGCAGGCCTGCTGCAGGTGAGTGCCGACGTCGATGCGGACTACGCCGAGGGCAGCGAGCTGACGTATCTGCACGGCGTCGCGGTGAGCGACGACGTCGCCGTGCCCAGCGATCTCGACGTGATCGAGCTTGCCGCCGGCACGTGGGCGGCGTTCCGCTCCGAGGGCGCCTACCCGGCCGAGCTGCAGCGCACCTGGGCGGCGACGGCGACCGACTGGTTCCCGTCGAACCCGTGGCGACTGCGGCCGGGCCCCTCGATCGTTTCGGTGCTCGACAGGGCGCCCGACTTCAGCACGGCCACGTGCGAGCTCTGGCTCCCCGTCGAGCGCGGCTGATCCGGCGCGGGCGGTCGGCAGGAGTCCGCACGATGGGACGCCGCGCCGGGACCTCGGCTATCCCTGACGCGCCAGGGGTGGCGTACCAGGGATGGCGCGCCTAGCGTCGACGCATGGGTCGCATCATCGTGGAGCAGATCATCACCGCCGACGGTTTCGTGCAGGACTCCGACGGTGGGATGAGTTTCATGGACGCGGCGCCGATCGACAGCACCGACTCAGACCAGCTCGAGATGCTGGAGCACGTCGGTGCGATCGTGCTCGGACGGAAGACGTATGAGATGTTCGTCGAGTACTGGCCGAACGTCGATCCCCGCGACGAGCCCGTCGCGGGGCCGATCAACACTCTCCCCAAGCACATCGTCAGCAGTTCGATCGGAGCAGCGCCGTGGGGTGACCATGCGCCGGGAATCGTCGAACCCGGAGATCCGCTCGAGACGCACGTGCGACTCCGCAACGAGACCGATGGCGATCTGCTCGTGTGGGGAAGCCTGCAACTCACGGATGCGCTCTTCCGGGCCGATCTGGTCGACGTGCTGCGCCTTCGTCACATCCCCAGCCTGATCGGGAGCGGACGCGGGCCCACCCCATCCGATCTCGAACAGACCGTCATGACCCAGGTCGCCAGCCATGTCGGCTCCGGATGGGTGACCACCGAGTACGCGGTGCGGGGCGCGGAGGAGTGAGGTCCGCTGAGCGCTCGGTTCCGGCTGTGCGGGTTCTCCCGAAGCAGCCGGCGCCCGTGTGGGTGGTGGTGGTGATCGGATGTGGCACGGTCATCCTCTACGCCGTTCTCGCGGCGTTGCAGATCTTGGTAGTGAACCCGCTGGCGGCGGTTCCCGGAGCGGGCCTGTCCGAGATCTACGGCGGAATCTCGCAAGCGGGCGAATCTCCCGGCATCCCGCTGACCCTCACCGTGCTCGGCGGCGGAATCGTCCTGGCGCTCGCGCTCGCCGCCCTTCTGCTGCGGAACCGAGCGACGACGCCTGTGGCCGCAGCCCTGGGCTACCTCACCATGCTCGCCCTGGGCGCCCCTGCTCTGTTCATCGCCTCGTTTCCGGCCGGAATGGCCGTGGCGGACACATTCCTCGTCTCCGGCGGCGACCACTCGGGGTGGTCGACGGCTCTCTATCTCTTCAGCACGGTCGCGCTCATCGCGGCTGCAGCACTCCCCATCGCAGACGCCCTCCGGAGGCGATCTGACAGACAGGAGCTGCGCGGCGCCTAGCGGCAGAGACGTGGGCGAGACCTCGCCGGTGACCCCTGTGAGGCGGTCGAGATCAGGCGACGTCACGAAGCGTCGGCCAGTTCCGTGCTCTCCCAGTCCTCGGTCTCCCGTGCATGACGAGCAGCATCGTCCGGACTCGTCGCGCCGGTAGCGGACTTGAGCGCGGCCAGGCGCGCTCGCCGCGCTCCGCATCCGCGAGGCGCAGCCCCGATCCATTACCAATGCCACAGCGGGGGAAGTTGCGGCTGCCTCGGAGGTTCAGACGGATCCGGACGGCGTGGGCTAGTTTTTCTCGTCTGCCGATGAGACAGTGAGCGTGTCTGGAGGGAGACCCGATGAAAGCGATGCTCTTGATGCGGTCCGACGGCAGCTACACCGAGGGTGAGCAAGCCGCGGATTATGCTGCATGGGCTGAGTACGAGGAGTCCCTGAAGCGCGACGGCGTATTCCTCGCGTCGGGTCAGTTTGACTCCGAGGCGGCACGCGCGATCAGAACAGAGTTGTCATCCACGAGCCGCGACGACCGCACAGAGAATCCACCCATCGACGCGGCGGGAACTCTCGTCGGCTATTACATGGTGGAGTGCACCGACCGGGACGAGGCCGCGCGCTATGCGCGACGCGCGCCCCTGTACGGCTTCGTCGAGGTTCACCCCATTTCAGCGGAGTGAGCGCCGGCGGTCTGCGTCTTTGACGCGAGCATCGGCGGCGGGGTACGGTCGTCGTCCTCTTCTTCCCGCGCCGCCGCCGTCTACCCGAATCCGCAGACGAGAGATGCACCCATTGCACCCGCAAGGACGACGACTGCGGGTGCGATGACAGCGCCCTTCAGGGTGACTCGCCATCGGCCAACCCGGCCCTCCCGCCTCGCGATCATCGGCAGCGCGATCATGCCTATCAATCCAACGACGTAGGTGGTGAAGAAGAGAACAGACAACGCGATGTTGTCCGCAAGTCTCTGCCCGACCTGCTCGGCGAGGTTGGGTGTGGCCTCCAGGTCGCCGATGACGAGCAGGACCCCCTTCAGCGGCAGGAACGGTGCAGGAAGAAGAGCCGCCCACGGCCGCCGATTCCCATCCGCGAAGAGTGCACCAAGTGAGCCGAGCATAACGGGGAGCCCCGCGTTCACGAAGGCGGCTATCGTTCGGAACCAACTTGCCGCAGACCAACGCATTCCCTCCGTCCGCCAACTCGCCAACGACCTCGGAGTCGCCCCTGGGACCGTCGCGAAGGAATACCGCACCCTCGAGAAAGACGGCATCCTCGTCACCCGTATCGGCGCCGGGACCCGCGTTGCGACCACCGCGACCACCACGCCTCGCCCGGTCCTCGACGCCGCACACCATCTCAACACCGAAAGCGCCAACGCCAACCTCTCGCTCGACGACACCATCCGTCTCCTCCGCGCGATCTGGCACGACTGACGTTCGGAGCCGATCGGGTCAACGAGAGGCTGCTCTCCTGACGGGCAGGTGGCGGGGTTCGAGTGGCAGGATTGCCGCGTGGAAACCGAAACAGATCAGTCGGGCACCACCAGGCGTGGCCACCGCACGCCCAGCAGGCCGCGCCACCCCCGCCCCTCGTTTGCGGGCGTGCTCGGGGAGCTCCTGATCACGCTCGGCGTCGTCGCATTGCTCTACGTCGCCTGGCAGTTCTGGATCGGCGACATGATCTACGGTGCACAAGCCCGCAACGACGGAGAAGCACTCTCCGAACGATGGGTCCAGGAATACGTCACCCCAAACGCCGATCCGACGACATCACCCAGACCCGCAGCAGGCACACCAGCTCCCGTCGAGCCGCCACTGCTCGAGCAACCCGCCGACGCGGAGACGTTCGCAAACATACGAATCCCGCGATTCGGGGCCGACTACGTCTTCGAAGTCGCCGGCGGCACCTCCCGCGCCCGCACCCTCGACACCGTCCGCGTCGGACACTACCCCGGCTCAGAGATGCCGGGACAGGTCGGAAACTTCGCCCTCGCCGGCCACCGCACCACCTTCGGTGCCCCCTTCAACCGCCTCGCAGAGTTGCAGGTCGGCGACGCAATCGTCATCGAAGCGCCCAACGGCTGGTACACCTACCGGTTTCGGAACCACCAGTACGTGGTCCCCACCCAGGTCGACATCCTCCTCGATGTCCCCCAGAAACCGGACGTGCCCGCCGGCGGTCGGTACCTCACCATGACGAGCTGCAGCCCCATCGGCTCCCTCGCCGAACGCATCGTCGGATACAGCATCTTCGAGAGCTACACGCCTCGATCAGAAGGCGAACCCGCATCCCTCAGCCCACCCACCAGCTGAAGCACGGTGTCGGGCCGGGTCTCGCGCCTACGCTGGGCGGCGGGCGGCCGAGAGACACGGAGGTGTGGCCTCGCGGCCATGCTGCCGGAGCAATCACACCGATCTGCAAGAGGAACGACCCCGGGAGCGATGCATTGACCAACGACTCCGACCGGATCTCGCGACAAC
This sequence comes from Microbacterium sp. MTN4-26, assembly GCF_042846595.1. Classification (NCBI taxonomy): domain Bacteria; kingdom Bacillati; phylum Actinomycetota; class Actinomycetes; order Micrococcales; family Microbacteriaceae; genus Microbacterium; species Microbacterium sp. MTN4-26. The sequence goes on along the minus strand of NZ_BTGO01000007.1, from coordinate 147,695 downwards.
GCCGCGCGTTCTGGATCCTCGCGGCCCTCGGTGTCGGCGCCGCAGCTGCCGCGTGGTCTTGGTACGGCTTCGACAACAGTCAGTTACCCCCCTGAACGAGCAAGTCACATCCAGCAAGCGCATGACACTCGGGTCCGACGCGTAGAGTCCCCGAATGGACGACGCGCGGCCACGAGCGACCATCGCGGGCATCATGATGCTGAGCGTCGGAACCTGGCTCCTGCTCTTGAGCCTCGCCCTCGGGCTCCTGCCGCTCATCCTGGGCACAGAGAGATGTATCTCCTCCGGCTTACCGCCCGGAGAGGCCTCATGGAATGTCCGGACGGAGCTCACCTTCATCCCCTACGGCGCAACGTGCGTGTTCGAATCCCCAACGACCGGAGCGACCGTCCACACCGGGCCGAACCCGATCTGGACCGGTGCGATCGTCGCCGGTGCCGTCGGCGCTCTCTCCGGCGCAAGCGTCCTGGTGTCCACGACTCGATCGGCGACCCGCGTCGAGAGCCTCGACGAACTCGGCAGGTACTCAAGGTGACGGGCGCCCGAGAACCGATGAACCCCAGGACATCACGAATTCGGCGATGGGCGGTGGCCGTGTGGGTCGCTAGCCCCGTGTTCGTAGCCTTCGCCGTGTCTCCGGTACCGGGTTGGCCGCTGTTCCTCATTGCCGCGTGCTTCTGCTTCGGCATGGGCATCGCGCTCTGGCGCCTCTCCGACCCCGCATTCGCTTTCTCAAACCCACGCCAGTTCGAGGCGGATGTGAGGGATTCGCCAAGCACGCAGCGTGAGGACAACGAGTAGCCTCGCCGCCGACCTCCCGGCTCGAGAACTCGGCCCAGCAGGTTGCACGCGACCGCGCGGAGCCGAACTCACTCCGTGGACGCCAGGTGACCGCGAGTGGCTAGGCCGCAAGTACCAGCAGTCCCGCGATCGTGATGATGGTCCAGGACACCGCCCGATCGCACTGCCGCCCTCGTCAGATTGACACTCGCCGCTGGCTGCAGGTTGTCGGTCAAATGGCGCGTCTTCATCGGTTCGTACTTGTGTATGAATGAGTTGCCCCCATGCCCCACATTGCGTCGCATCAATGTCTGAGGTTGGTTCTACGCTTGGGGGTAGTCGGAGATCGAGCGGGGGTTGTGATGGCGATCGACCAGCAGGGTGGGGCGGACCGGGTTCGCACGCGTGAGCTGGTTGCGGAGATCGCGGCGTTCGATGCGGCGGAGGCGCGGATTCAGGCGGAGCGTGAGCGGTTGTATGCCGAGGCGTATGACCTCGCCCAGCAGCAGACGGCACGGTTGCGGGATGCCTCGACGCGGGAGCGGGAGATGCCGCTGCGGGCGATGGCGGCGGAGCTTGCTGTGGCGAAGCGGGTCAGTGACCGCACGATGCAGACCCGGTTGTTCGAAGCGCACCGCACGGTGACCCAGTTCCCGGCGGCGTGGGAGTCGTGGCGGGCGGGCCGGGTGTCCCGGGCACATGTGAAGGTGATCGTCGACACCGGTGCGGAGCTTGCCGATCCGGGGGCTCGGGAGAGTTACGAGCGGGACGTGCTCGACTACGCCGAAACCACCTCTGCGGCGAGGGTGCGGTCGTATGCGGAGCAGGTCGCGGAGAACCTCAACCCGAAGAGCATGCAGGAACGTCACGATGATGCCGTGCTCGATCGACGCATCTGGGTGGAGGACCTGCGGGATGGGATGTCGATGCTCGGCACGATCGGACCGTCCGTGGAGGTCCACGGGGTCTACGACCGGCTCACCCGGCAAGGGAAGACGATCAAAGCCGCCGACCGCGCCGCACGCCGCAACACCACCGAGCGCGCTGGCGCACGTTTCGGGGCGGACGAACCGGAAGATTCATGCGGCGCCGACGGAGACTACACGTCGGAGAGCTTGTGGTTCGATGAGCGGACGCTGGATCAGATCCGCACCGACCTGCTGCTGGACATGCTGCTCACCGCCTCCCCCTCCGTCGACCCGACCGGGGTCGAGGGCGGGTTGGGTGCGATCCGTGGGCACGTGCAGGTGACCGTCCCCGCCACCACACTCGCGGGAACCACCGCCGGTGGGGCGCAGCTGAACGGCAAGTGCGCGGTGGACCCGGAGACGGCGAAGATCCTCGCCGGCAACGCCCCCGGTTTCGACCGGGTCTTCCTCGACCCCATCACCGGAACCGTCCTCGCCGTCGACCGACGCTTCGCCACCCCCGCGCAGAAGCGGTACCTGGTCGCGCGGGACATCCGGTGCCGGTTCCCCGGATGCCGCAGACCCGCCACCGAATGCGACATCGACCACCGCGAAGACTGGGCCCTCGGCGGCAAAACAGACATCGACAACCTCGGCGCGTTCTGCGAAAGCCACCACACCCTGAAACAAGCCGCCGGATGGACCGTCGTCCAAATGCCCGGCGGAAGACTCCACTTCACCGCACCCTCCGGCCTGGAATACGACGACGACCCACCACCACGGGTCATGTTCATGCCCGACCCACCCGGCACGCCCGGAGATGCCGACCCGCCCCCGGCAGAAGCATCCGCCGCGCCCTTCTGAGCAACTCATCGTCGCGCCCGCCGCATCCCACCGCGTCGAGGGTGCCGCGCGCCGACCTGGCTCGTGTCGGCCTGGCTCGTGTCGACGCGGCGCGTCTCGAAGATGGCGTGTGTCACGATGGCGCGCGTCGACGCAGCCCACTGTCGACCGATCCGCAACAGTCGATCGAGCCGGCACAGACGCTCGGTGCGAGACTGGAGAGGTGACCCTGCTCGAACCCTCCCGGACCACCGGGGCCGCGAGTGCGCCAGCGGTGCGGAGCGCGATCGCCCGCGCCGAAGCCGAGGTCGACCTCACCGTCGACGAGGTCGTCACGCTACTCACCGCCGGCGACGACCTCGACGCCGTGCTGACAGCAGCCGGAACCATGCGCGATGCCGGCCTCGAAAGCGCCGGCCGCCCCGGCGTGATCACCTACTCGCGCAAGGTGTTCGTGCCGCTCACGACCCTCTGTCGCGACCGATGCCACTACTGCATCTTCGTCGACACCCCCGGCCAGCTCCTGAAGAAGCGCAAGCCCGTGTTCATGAGCGACGAACAGGTGCTCTCGGTCGTGCGCCAGGGCGCGGCACTCGGATGCAAGGAAGCCCTGCTCACCCTCGGCGACCGCCCCGAAGAGCGCTGGCCGGAAGCACGCGCGTGGCTCGACGACCACGGCTTCGCCTCCACACTCGACTACGTCGCCCACATCGCCCGCCTCATCACCGCCGAGACCGGCATGCTCGCGCACCTGAACCCCGGTGTGATGACCGCCGACGAGCTCCGCACGCTCCGCCCCACCGCCCCCTCCATGGGCATGATGCTCGAAACCACCTCCCGCCGCCTCTACGAAGAGCCCGGGCAGGTGCACTACGGATCCCCCGATAAAGACCCCGACGTGCGACTGCGCGTGATCGAGGATGCCGGGCGCGCCCGCATCCCGTTCACCACCGGCATCCTCGTCGGCATCGGCGAAACCGTTCGCGATCGGGCGGAGTCGCTCATCGCCCTGCGCGACGCCCATGCCCGCCACGGTCACGTGCAGGAGGTGATCGTGCAGAACTTCCGCGCCAAGCCCCGCACCGCCATGCGGTCGGCGCCCGACGCCGACCTCCTCGAATACGTCGCCACCGTCGCCGCGGCCCGCCTCGTGCTGGGTCCCCGGATGCGGGTGCAGGTGCCGCCGAACCTCTCCGACACGACCGAGTTCGCCCTCCTCGTGCGCGCCGGCGCCGATGACTGGGGCGGGGTCTCCCCCCTCACCGCCGACCACGTCAACCCGGAGCGCCCCTGGCCGCACCTCGACGACCTCGCGACGGCCACCGAAGACCTCGGGTTCCACCTGCGCGAGCGTCTCACGGCGCATCCGGAATTCATCGCCGACCCCGACGAGTGGCTCGATCCCACGATGCACGCGTCCGTCGCTGCCGTCACCGACCCGGCGACGGGGCTCGCCGTGCCGGGTCCGCCGCGGCCGGGCGACTCATCTGGAGCGTCGAGTCCCCCCGATTCCGCCGAGACAACGCCCTCCCAGCGCGGCGAAGAGGTGGGTTCGGCAGGAAAGGCTGGAGTCGACGGCCCGCGCGCCGGAGACCTCGGCAGACTGATCTCACGCGCCGCCGCAGACGCCGGATCACTCGACGACGGCGAGTGGCAGGACCTGCTGCGGGCGACCGGCGCCGACCTCGACGCCCTCGCCGCTGCCGCAGACGACGTGCGTCGCTACACCGTCGGCGAAGCCGTGAGCCTGGTCGTCAACCGCAACCTGACCTCCAGCGGGTTCCGCACCGCACCGGATGCCGCCGACCCGGCGCAGTTCGACCTTGCCGACGTCGCCGCCATCGCCGACGACGCGTGGCAGCTCGGCGCGACCGAGCTGTGCGTGCAGGGGATGCTGCCCGCCGACGTCTCCCCGGACACCTACCTCGACATCGCACGAGCCGTGAAGGCCACGCGGCCCGACCTGCACCTGCACGCCTACCGCCCACAAGACGTGTGGGACCTCGCCGACCGCGCCGGCATCGGCCTCGCGGCCGCCCTAGCCGCGATGAAAGACGCCGGCGTCGACACCGTGCCGGGCACCGGCGTGAAGGTGCTGAGCGAACGCGTGCGCGCCGAGATCGCCCCAACCGACCTGGAGACCGATCGCTGGGTCGAGGGCATCACCGCCGCGCACCGTGCGGGATTCTCCTCGACGTCGGTGCTCTTCTACGGACACGTCGAGACCGCCGGCGAGCGCATCACCCACCTGCGCCGCCTGCGCGAGATCCAGTCCGCGACAGGCGGGTTCCGCGAGTTCGTCCCGATTCCCCTCCCCGGGCCGCGCGGCGGCGTGGCGCTCGTCGCCGGGCGCCCGGCGATCGACGAGCACCGAGCCATGGTCGCCGTCTCACGCCTCATGCTCTCCGGCTCGATCTCGCACATCCAGGCGCCCTGGCCCCGCGTCGGCCGCGAGGCCGCCGCCATCCTGCTGCAGTCGGGTGCCGACGATCTCGGCGGCACTCTGCTCGACGGACGCGTCAAGCCCGAAGCGGGCATCGAGCACGGCCAGGACCTGCCGGTTCCGGATGCCGCTGCCCTCGTCGCGCGGCTCTTCCGCCCCTTCCGCCAGCGCACCACCGACTACCGCGAACCGCCGGCGAATCGGAAGACCCGGATCCGATGACCGTGCGCGTCGAGATCGCGATCGTCGGTGCGGGCTTCGCCGGGATCGGCATGGCGCTGGCCCTGCTCCGCGACGGGCGGGAGTCGTTCGTGCTCCTCGAGCGCGGCGACAGCGTCGGCGGCACGTGGCGCGACAACACCTACCCGGGCGTCGCGTGCGACGTGCCCTCGCACCTGTACGGGTTCGCCGACCACCCGCATCCGGACTGGTCCCGCGTGTTCGCGCCGGGTGCCGAGATCCACCGCTACCTCGCCGACGTGGCCGACCGCGCCGGCGTGACCGACCGCACCCGTCTGCGGACGGGCATGACCGGCGCGCGGTGGGACCGCGACTCGTCGACCTGGCGCGTGAGCACGTCCGACGGCGACACCGTGATCGCCGATGCCCTCGCCATCGCGTGCGGCCGCCTGACGGAACCGCTCATCCCCGAGATCACCGGGCTCGAGACGTTCCCTGGGCCGCTGTTCCACTCCGCCCGCTGGGACCACTCCGTTCCCGTCGCGGGGCGCCGCATCGCCGTCGTCGGCACCGGAGCGAGCGCCGTGCAGCTCGTGCCGGAACTCGTGCGCCGCGGTGCGCACGTGACCCTGTTCCAGCGCACGCCGGCGTGGATCGTGCCCCGCGGCGAGCGCGCGTATTCCTCCGCCGAGCGTCGACGCTTCGCGCAGCATCCCGAAGCCCTCGCCGACCTTCGAGCGACGCTGTATGCCGAGGGCGAGGCGCGGTTCGCCTCACGCTCCGGCGATGCCGCGGCCGCCGACCTCGCGCGCGGCATAGCCCTCGACCACCTGAGCGCGCAGGTCGCCGACCCGGCGCTGCGCGACGCCCTCACCCCCGCCTACGCCTTCGGCTGCAAGCGCGTGCTGCTGTCGGATGCGTTCTATCCGGCGGTGGTCTCGGATGCGGTCACCCTCGTTCCGGCCGCGCTCGACGCCGTCGACGGCGATGTTCTCACCGCAGCCGACGGCTCCCGACACGAGGTGGATGCGCTGGTGCTCGCAACGGGGTTCGCCTCGGCGCAGCAGCCGTACGCCGACCTCGTGACCGGTGAAGACGGCACCCTCGCCGAACACTGGAGCAGCGGGATGACCTCGTACGCCTCGACCGTGGTCGCCGGGTTCCCCAATCTCTTCGTGCTCAACGGACCCAACGCCTCGCTCGGCCACAACTCCTCCGTGCTCATGCTCGAGGAACAGGCCGCGTACGCCGTGCGCACCCTCGCGCGCCGCGAACGCGTCGCCGGCGGCGTGCTGCGGGTGGACCCGGCCGCCGAAGCGGCCTACACGGCCGAGATCGACCGCGCCGCCGCATCCACCCCCTGGATCACCGGCGGCTGTCGCAACTGGTACGTCGACCCCCGGTCCGGGCGCCTGACGCTCTTGTGGCCCGGCACCGTCGAGGCCTTCCGCGACCGGCTCGCACGCGCCGACGGGTCCGAGTTCCTCGCCCCGGCACCCGCTGCGGCGACCACCGCATCCGCCCCCACGCTGCGCCCACGTCCCCTTCCAGGAGGAGCATCATGACCTTTCCGCTGCGCTTCGGCTACAAGGCATCGTCCGAGCAGTTCGGCCCGAGCGAACTCGTCGAGTTCGGCGTGCTGGCCGAGGAGATGGGCTTCGACTCCGTGTTCCTCTCCGACCACTTCCAGCCCTGGATGCACGACGGCGGCCACGCCCCCGCCGCCCTGCCATGGCTCGGGGCGCTCGGGGCCCGCACCGAACGGGTGCTCATCGGCACATCCGTTCTGACGCCGAGCTTCCGTTACCACCCCGCCGTTATCGCGCAGGCCTTCGCGACGCTGGGGGTGATGTTCCCGGACCGCGTCGTTCTCGGCGTCGGCACCGGCGAGGCGCTCAACGAGGTGACGCTCGGGCTGGAGTGGCCCGACGCGCCGGAGCGGTTCCAGCGCCTCAAGGAGGCGATCCTGATGATCCAGCAGCTCTGGGCCGACGAACGCGTCACGTACGACGGGACCTACTACTCCGTGAAGGACGCGACCATCTACGACCGGCCCGGCGCCGAGCATCCCGTGCCGATCTACATCGGCGCCGCCGGACCCGCCGCCACCCGCCTCGCCGGACGCATCGCGGACGGGTTCATCACCACCAGCGGCAAGAAGCGCGAGCTGTACACCGATACGCTGCTGCCCGCGCTGGCGGACGGCCTCGGCAAGGCCGGGCGCGCATCCGACGCGATCGACACCCTCATGGAGGTGAAGGTGTCGTATCACCCCGACCACGACACCGCCCTCGAGAAGACGCGGTTCTGGGCCCCGCTCGCGCTCACGCCCGAGGAGAAGCGCGACGTGCACGATCCGATCGAGATGCAGCGGCGTGCGGCCGAGCTGCCGATCGAGCGGGCGGCCTCGCGCTTCATCGTCTCGACCGACCCCGACGAGCACGTCGGGCGGATCTCGGAGTACATCGAACTCGGCTTCCGGCACCTCGTCTTCCATGACCCCGGCCACGACCAGGCCGAGTTCCTGCGCATGTACGGGGCGGAGATCCTCCCGCGCCTGCGCGCGAAGTACGCCTCGTGACCCGCGTCGTGGCTGCTTCGTCGTGGCGCGCGTGCGCGTGCGCGTGCACGAACTCAGGCTGGAGACACCCCGTTGGCCCGGATGAGGCGGAATGACCCCCGCACAGCCTGAGTTGGTGCACGGCGTCGGAGATGACCCGGCGGGTGGGGACGAGCCGGCGGGTGGGGGCGACCCGGTGGGAGGGGGCGACCCGGCGGGAGGGGACGAGCCGGCGGTTCAGCGGTGGCAGGTCGTCATTCCGGTGAAGCCCGCGCGACGGGGGAAATCACGACTCGCATCCGGGGCGTCGCGTGAGGGTCTGGCGCGTGCGATCGCGCTGGATACCATCGCCGCGGCGGCCTCGTCCCCGGTGGTCGCGCAGGTGTTCGTCGTGACCGACGACGCGGGGCTGCCGCTGGCCGCGGCCGACATCCCCGGACTTCGGTTCGTCGCCGAGGAGGAGGCTCGCGGCCTCGACGCGGCGATCGCACTCGGCATGGCGGCAGCGGGAACGGACGCACATCGCGCCGCGCTTCTCGGCGACCTTCCGGCGCTCCGGCCCGACGACCTCGCCGCGGCGCTCGAAGCCGCCACCGCTCATCCGCGGGCCGTGGTCGCCGATGCCGAAGGCACCGGCTCGACGCTGGTGACCGCGACGGCAGGGGAGGAATGGACGTCGGCCTTCGGCGACGGATCCTTCGCGCGTCACCTCGAGATGGGGTGCGCGGCGCTCGACATCCCACGCGACTCGACCGTCCGTCGAGACGTGGATACACCGGAGCAGCTGGAAACTGCCGCGACCCTCGGCGTCGGCCCGCGCACCGCCGCGCTGCTGTAGCTGCCGCACACCGCCGGCACGCCGACGCCGGTCCGTCCGCCACGCCGGCCCGGTCCGTCCGTCACGTCTGTCACCCCGCCCCCGCGTGCCGCAACTCAGGCTCAGCGCGCCGCAGGCAGCCTTCCCGGGCTCTTGCACACCTCCACAGCCTGAATTGGGGCACATTGGGGTGACGGAAACGGGCCTGGGGATGGCGGCACATCGGGTGACGGAGACGGGCCTGGGTCGGGGCCGGCAGCCCCGGCCGGAGGCGGGTCAGAACAGGAGGTAGACGGCGCCGACGATGGTGAAGACGATGACCAGACGCTCGAAGAGGCGCTGATCGAGGCGGTTCGCCCACCAGCGCCCGAGAAGAGCGCCGACCACGACGAGCGGAACGAGGATGGCGTCGAGCACCAGGCCCGCAGGTGTGATGATCCCGAGGCCGATGGAGAAGGGCAGCTTGGCGATGTTCACGAGGAAGAAGAACCACGCCGCAGTGCCGAGGAACTCCTTCACGGCGAAACGCGACGCGAGGAAGTACATCGACATCACCGGTCCCGCCGCGTTGGCCACCATCGTCGTGAAGCCGCCGAGCGTGCCGTAACCGGCCGCGGCGACCGGGTGCGGGCCGGCGCCGGCGACGACGGGCGCAAAACGGCGACGCAGCAGAGTGAAGGCGACCACGGCGAGCAGGATCACACCGATCACCCGGCTGACCCACTCGTCGTTCGCCACCGCGAGGAAGACGGCACCCAGCACGAGACCGACCAGCACGGCGGGCGCGAGCCGCACCAGCGCCCTCCAGTTCGCATCACGCCGGTAGGACACGATCGCGAACAGGTCGGCGACGATGAGGAGGACGAGCAGCGTTCCGGTCGATTCCCGAGCCGGCAGAACGGCGGCGAACACCGCCACCGACAGCGTGTTCACCCCGGGGATCGCCGTCTTGGACACCCCGACGACGAACGCCGACAGGCCGAGCAGCAGCCACGCCCACACGGCGAGGTCGGGAACGATCACACGCCGGCCAGGGCGAGCGCGGCGTCGACAATGTCAGCCGACCGCGCGGGGTCGGTCATCCACAGCGGCCGGGCGTGCGCGTCGAGTCCGAGCGCGCGGACGGCGTTGACGGCGGCAGCGTCCTCCTGTGCGACGAGCCAGGAATCCAGCACGCCGTCGCCGCTGCGCGCACCGTACAGTCCGGCGACGCCGACGGCCGAGGTCTCCACGCCGATCGCGGTCAGACACACGTCGGCCATGCCGCGCACGACCCGGCCGCCGATGATCGGCGAGACCCCGACGACCGGTGCGTCGGTGTGGCGCAGGGCCGAACGGATGCCGGGAACGGCCAGGATCGGTCCGATCGACACGACCGGGTTCGACGGGCCGACGAGCACGACGTCGGCGGCGGCGATCGCGTCGGCGACACCGGGCGCCGGCGCAGCCGCTTCGATGCCGGGATTGTCGAAGGCGAGCGGGCGCAGGCTGGCCCGGTGCCGGGTCCACCACTCCTGGAAGTGCATCGGCCGCGGCCCCGTCTCCGGTTCGTCGACGGTCACGATCGTGTCGACCTCGGCGTCGGTCATCGGCAGCAGGCGCGCGCCGAGATCCCACCGGGCCGCCATCAGCTCCAGCACTCGGGTCGGCGTCGCCCCGTCGCGCAGCCATCCCGTGCGCGCGAGGTGGGTGCCGAGGTCCAGGTCGCCCAGGGTGAACCACGGCCACCCGGCGCCCCACGCCTGCAGCTCGGCGTTCACGCGTTCGGAGTCGTCCTGACGACCCCAGCCGCGCTGGGTGTCGTTGACCCCGGCGAGCGCGTACGTGATCGAGTCGACGTCGGGTTGCAGGCGCACACCCGACAGCCACAGGTCGTCACCGGTGTTGACGACCACGGTGAGGTGATCGGCGGATGCGGCGACGCCGCGTCGCCGGAGCGCCTCCCGCGCGCCCAGGACGAACCTGGACCCGCCGACGCCGCCGGCGAGCACTACGATGCGCGGCGTGCCGCCGCCCCGAACCCCCACGCTCAGGGGGCGTATTCGTCAGCCGGTTGCGGAAGGGGGAACCGGGACACGGCAGCGAGAAGGGAATCGACCGACTGCATCTCGGCGATCACGTCGACGAGGAGACCGGCGCGCTTGGCGTCTTTCGCGGTCCGTGGCCCGATGGCCGCGATAATCGTCGTCTCCGGGATCACCGCGAACTGCTCGCGAACCTGGTCGGCAACCGACCCGCTGGTGACAAGGATCGCGTTGATGCGGCCCGTGCGCACGTCTCCGATGACCTTGTCGGAGGCGGGCACGCCCACGGTCCGGTAGGCGACGACGCTGCGCACGTGGTGACCGGCCTCCACGAGCATGCGGGTGAGCACCGGCTTGGCGATCTCGCTGCGGAGGGTGAGCACCTGCCGCGGCTCAGGTTCGGCGGCGATCATCTGCTCGGCCATGCCCGCAGCGGAGTTGTCGCGCTCCGGCACGAGGTCGACCTTGTAGCCGACCGCGGTGAGCGCGGCCGCCGTCGTCTCGCCGACCGCGGCGACCTTCGTCGAGGCCGGGATCTTGGCGTGGTAGGCGTAGAGCACGTCGACCGTGGTGGCACTCGTGACCGTCAGCCAGTCGAAGGCGCCGTCGGCGAGGTCGGCGAGCGACTGCTCGAGCGTCGCCTGATCGGTCGAGGGCGCGAAGTTGATGAGCGGCGCGATGACCGGGGTTCCGCCGCTGCGGCGGATCGTCGCGGCGACGCCGTCGCCCCACGGTCCCCCGCGGGGCACGAGCAGCCGCCATCCGGTGAGGGGCTTGGGCTGCGGTGAAGTGTGATTCATTCGGGAGGCTCTCGTCGATGCACGAGTCGGCCGCCCGGGCGTTCGAGCAACCGACGGGCGGAACGAATCCGGGTCTCGGGCTCGCACCGTCGGCAGCAATCGCACCATTGCACTGCCAGTCCTGAGCATACCCCGCTGGATGAAAGCCGGGAACGGTGCTCGGGACCGCCGAGATGAATCAGCGGGTGTAGAGGCGAACGAGGCCCCACACGCCGACGCCGATCGCGGCGGCTCCGGCGACGACGATCGCGACCGCGGCCGCGGGATTGCGCTGGCTGAACGCCCGGGCATCGGTGATCGTGCGATCCGTGGCAACGGCCACCCGACGCGGTACGTTCGCCTTCTCTTCGATCGCGAGCAGAGCGGCTTTCAACTCGGCGCGGGCACTCTCGACCGGATCGGTGATGCCGAGGGGCACGGCCGTGCGGGGCAGCGGAGCGTTAGAGCTCATCGCGGACTTCCTTCACATCCTGGGCGATGGACTGGACGGGGTTCTGGCGCTTCACGAGCCGGCGGAACCGCATCACGCCCAACAGGGCGAGCACGACCGCGATCAGCACCATCGCGAAGAACACCACGAGTGCGGACAGCCACACCGGCCACCACGACGACAGGCCGGCGATGGCCCAGGCACCCAGGGCCGGAACCGACCAGAACAGCACGAAGAGCGCGGCGACCATCCACAGCGCCCCCCAGCCGCCGTCCTTCGCCGTGCGGGCGAGCCACGCCTTGGCGGCGTCGACCTCGGCGATGACGAGCGCCCGGACGAGTTCCGGGATCTCGCCGAGGAGGGTCAGCAGACTGTCGTCCGCGCGGTCGCGGAAACCACGGGGCGTCGACATCTCAGGCCCCGCCGCGAGGTTCGACCGTGACCTCGCCGTCGTCGACGGCGTCCTTCACGGCCTCCGCCGACTCCTTCGCGGCCTTCTGGAGGTCTCCCTCGGCCTTCTCGCCGGTCTTCAGCGCTGCGTCGAGACGCTGCCCGGGGGTGCCCTTGGTGGTGGCGGCCTTGGTGACCTTCACCGCGGTATCCCACACGGTGCTGGGCAGTGCCGCGGCGCTCGACTTGGCGAAGTCCTTCACCTTGTCGACCTGGCTCTGCACCGGCGCGGCGCTCCACAGCTTGTCGGCCTGGGTCTTGATCTGCTCGTACCGCTCACGGCCGGCGCGTGTGCCGAGGACGTAGCCCGCGGCCAGTCCGATGACGAGTCCTACCTTGCCCCTCATGGGGTCTCCTCACGATCGGTGGAGATGCTGGTCGACTCCAGGGTAGCGATGTATGCCCGCGTCGGCATCCTGGGTTGACATCGGCGGGTGAGCCGGATTCCGTTACGCCGTGGCGTCACCCTCGACGGTTTCGGTGGCGTTCCCGAAGAGGGCTGCGCGGCGGATGCGATCGGTCTCGCGCCGAGCATCGGGCACCACCTGCGCGAGCCCGGCTCCGGCGAGCCACGCCCCGACGACAGCGAGACCGGGCGTCGCGGTGACGGTGCGTCGCATCTCGGCGACCTCGGCGGCACGACCGAGCGCGGCGCCGGGCTGGGACTGGGTGTAGCGCTCGCGGACGGCCCCGAGGAGAGCACGGGGCTCCAGCTCGACGCCGAGCATCGCCGAGGCCTCGGCCAGCGCGAGAGCGGCGGCGGCCGTGTCGTCGAGCCCCTCCGTCGCCGGAGGCTCGCCCTGCGCGCCGAAGGAGACGCGCACGACGTGTCGCCCGTCGGCGGCGTCGGCCACCCACGACCACTTGGCCGTGGAGTGCGTGAGCGCCTTGGCGCGGAACGCGCCCGGCACGGTCAGCACACCGGTGCCGCGCGGTGCAGCATGAAGCGCCGGCGCGTCGAGGACCATCGTGACCACCTCGACGACCGGCGCGGGGCCGAGTTCGCGCGCGAGTCCGGGCACGGTAGCGGCAAGCAGCCGCCGAGCGGTGTCCTCGGGCGCGGCCATGATCAGCAGGTCGGCCTCGACGTCTGCCTCCTCGCGCGCCACAGCGACGCGCCACGTTCCGCCTTCGCGTGCGACCGCGGTGACCTGCGCGCTCGTAGTGACGGTCGCATCCAGCTCTTGAAGTCGCGCGACGAGCGCGTCGACGAGCGTCGACATGCCGCCCGCGAGGCCTTCGACCGCACTTCCGGGCCGGCTCCCCGACCCGCTCCGCATCTGGGCCACGGCCCCCGTGAGAGACCCGGTGCGGGTGAGGGCGTTGTTGAGGCCCGGTGCCGCCACGTCGGCGTCGATGTCGTCGGGGCGCGCGGAGTACACGCCCGTGGTGACGGGCGAGACGAGCCGATCGAGCACCTTGGCCCCCAGGCGCGTGCGCACGAGGCGCCCGAGGCTGTGCTCGTGGCCGATCGTCAGGGGCGGGCGCAGCCGGTCGAGGTAGGCGCGCCAGGCGCCGGTCCAGCCGATGATGCGGCGCACGTCGGGCGCCCACGGGTTGGCCGGGATGCCGAGCACACCGCCTTTCGGCAGGGGAGCAGCACCGACGCCGGGGATCCCGACGAGCCACGCGCCGGCGGCGTCGGGTGTCGTGATCCGGTCTGCGAGGCCGAGCTCATCGATGAGGGCGTGCACCGCCCCGCCGCGAGTGGCGTAACTCTCGGCACCGGTGTCGAGCCGGATGCCGGCGACCTCGGCGGTGCGGATCGCTCCCCCCGGCCGGTCGGCCGCGTCGAGGACCGTCACCCGCATCCCGACCTTCGCGCACTCGAGGGCGGCCACGAGGCCCGCGATACCGCCGCCGACCACCACGACGCGCGTGTCATGGGCGTGGGAAACCAGCTCGTCGAACTCCTGGGTCACTCCCCCATCCTCCCCCGCCCGGATCCGGTTCGCATGTCGACCTGTGGACAAGCCCCGCTTCGGATGCGCCACGCTCCTAGGATGGGAGGGTTTCACGCCGGAGGGGGCGGATGGATCTGCAGGAACTGCCCGCACGGGATCGCGCGACGGACCTCTTCGTCGGCACGGTCCCGGCGCGGTCATCGCAGCGGGCGCTGAGCACGACCGTCGACGCGAGCACCGTCGTCGCCCCGGCGATCGTCGGCGTGGTGCTCGCCGTGATCGGCGCGCCCGGCGCTGCGGCCGCAGCCGTGCTCCTGGCCGCAGCGGCGCTGGTCGTGTGGGTGGCGCTCCTCGCGCGGCGGGGATCGAGCCTCGGCCACGCGGTGGCATCCACCCGCTCGGTGGATGTGCGGACGGCCGCCCCGGCCGGGCGCGACCTGATCGGCGCCGCGGTCGGGCGTCGCCTGCGCACGACGGATCTCTCCCGCGGCCGCGACCCGCTGTCGCCGCTGTTCGCCCCGTATGCCTTTCCCGAGGTGAACGACCGCGCACGCCGCCCCAGCCGCTTCGTGCGACCGGCCACCGTGCGCCTGGACTCTGGCCAGACGCTGTCCCTCGCGGACTCGCTGATCATCGGACGCGATCCGGAGGCGCCCGCCGACGCGCCCGCGGCCACCTACGAATGGCCCGACCTCTCTCGCACGCTGTCGAAGTCGCACGTGCGGCTGGAGTGGGACGGCGAGCAGGTGTGGGCGGTCGACCTCGGCTCGCTCAACGGAACCGCGGTTCGGCGGGGCGAGCTCAGCGTGCCGCTCGTGCCGTTCCACCGCACGCCGCTACCACCCGATGCACGCCTGGAGCTCGGCGACCGCGACCTGACCGTCGGTCTGCCGACGTGACGGGCGATGCGACGGGCGAGCGGGCGGCGCATCCCCTCGTCGACGCCGTCTCGCCGGGGTGCATCACGTGGGAGCACCGCGGCGATGTGCTCGCGCTCGGGACCGGCCTCAGCGACGTGCTCCACCGGGCGACGCTCGAAGGGGTGCGCACGCTCGTCGTGACGCCGGCCCACACCCGCCTGACCCCGGCGGCGGCATCGGCGCTCGAGGCGACGGGCGGAGCCTGGGTGGTGCGCACCGAGGAAGCCTTCTTCGACGCCCGCACGGGTCGTCCGCTCGCGACCCCCCGCGACGTCTTCACGGGCTCCGCCCCCGGTCCGGCTCACGAGCGCTTCCTCGCGAGTGCGGTGCGATCGCACCTGCAGCTCGTGTTCACCGGCGCGACGCGGCACCGGGTGAGTCGTCCCGTGCGTCTCGGCGGCGCCGTGGAGGGCATCGCCGGCGCGCTCGGAATCGACCTCGCGACGTGGGGCGCGACCGAACCGCTCGCAGCCCGATGGAGCCGCGACGACATGACCGAGCGCACACGGCGTCGCATGCCCGACGAGTCGCTGTGGGCGCTGGCGGGCCGGCGCGCCGACGAGACGGCACTGCTGGCGACGCTCCGCATCGCGCGCACCCGAGAGGGTCTCGAGGAGACCACGCGGGCGTGGGTGGATGCAGGCTCCGCCGGCGCGCGCAGCGCCGGTTCGCTCGCCGACGACGCGACCGCCGCGCTGCGGGCGACCGCCGGTCACGGCATGCCCCTGATCGCCCTGGCGATGGCGGCGATCGGGGCACCCGACCTCGCGCGCCGCGCCAGCGCCCCCGCGACGCCGCAGCCGCTCGCTCTGCTGCTGGGGCCGCCCGCCGTCGCCGCTCTCCGACTGCCCGACGCAGTCGTGCGCGATGCCGGCGGCGAACGCGTCGGGAGCCCGCGCCTGCCCGGGCTGCTGTTTCGCCTCGGCGACACGCGAGGCGGCGGCTGGGACACCCTGGCCCGCGTGCTCGGCGGCGCGGAGCCCGACGCGCTGACCCGGCTGCTTCAGCTCGATCCCGCGATCGCGCAGGCGCTGCGCGAAGCCGACCCCGAAGGAGGAGACGATGCCCGATCAGCGTGACGTCGTGCTCATCGAGCAGGCGAAGATCCAGCGGATGCGGCTGGGGTCGGCCCTGCTCCACGGCGCGCTCGACGAACGGCGCACCGTCAACGACAACGTGCGCCGCTTCATCGCGTCGATCGTCGTCACGGCGATCGCGTGCGCCGCGTGCGTGGGGGTGTCCTACGTGTCGCAGCTGCTCAGCGCCGATGCCGCGTCGATCGTCGATTCCGACATCACCTCGACCACCGCAGAAGGAGAGATCCGATGACCGGGTTCACGCGCATCACGGTCGCCGGGCGCACCCGCCGTGCGGATCTCGTCGTGCCGCGGGCGGAGCCGCTCGGGGTCGTGCTGCCGACCATCCTCGATCTGCTCGGTGAGCCGACCGGCACCGTTACCCACCCGGCCGTGCTCGTGCGCCCCGACGGCGAGCAGCTCGACCTCGCGCGCACGAGCGAGGAGCTCGACCTGCTCGACGGCACGTCGCTGACCCTCGTGCGGCTCGACGCCGCGCCGCCTCCTCCGGCCGTCATCGATCTCACCGACGCCGCCACCGACGCGCACGCGCGGCGCTCGGACCGGTGGGACGAGCGCTCGCGCCTCGCACTCGCCGGCGTCGCCGCCGCGATCGCGACCGCGACCGCCGGTCTCGTCGCGCCGTTCGCCTCACCGACGGTCGCGCTGGTCGTGCTCGCCGGCGGCACGGTCGTGGTCACCGCCGCCGCCCTGGTGCTCGGACTGCTGCGGATGCGGTCCGCCGCCGTGCTCGTCGCGGCGGCGGCTGCCGGATGCGCCCTCCCCGCGGGCGTCGTCGCCGGCGTCGTCGCGGCGCAGGTCTCGGGTGACGTCGATCCGGTCGCATCCGCGGTCGCGGGAGCGGGGGTGGGCCTCGCCCTGCTCGGCACCGTGCTCGCCGTGGCGATCGGCGGCGGTCTGCGGCGGGTGGGCGCGGGCGCCGCCGGCGTGATGGCGATCCTTCTCTCGCTTCTGGTGCTCGCCCTGCTCGTGGCGGGTGTCGGCACCTCCGCAGCGGTCGGGGTGGTCGGGGTCGTCGCGGTCTTCGCCACCGGCGTGCTCCCGTGGGTCGCCCTGGGCAGCGCGGGCCTCACGGGCCTCGATCAGCGCGTCGCCGAGGGCGAGCGCCTCGACCGCGCGACGGCGCGAGACCGCATCGACGACGCATACAGCGTGCTCACGTGGAGCACGGCCATAACGAGCGCGTTCGCGACGATCGCGACCGTGGCCCTCGTCCTGGGCGCGCCGGTGTGGAGTCCGCTGCTCGCCCTCGCGATCGCGCTCGCCGGTGCGCTCCGCTCGCGGGCGTTCCCGCTGCGGATCTCATCAGCGGTGCTCTGGTCGCCGCTCGTGCTGGGCGGCGCGACGGCGGTGCTCGCCCTGCTCGGCGGTCCCGTCGGCGCGTGGGGAGTGGCCGTGTGCCTGCTCGCCGCCGCCGGGATCGCCGTCCTCGCCCTGGTCTCCCCGCGGGAGAACACCCGCGCTCGGCTCCGCGGACTCGGCAACGCCCTCGAGATGCTCGCCGTGGTCGCCCTCCTCCCGCTGCTGTTCGGGGTGTTCGGCGTCTACGCGGAGCTGCTCGGCATGTTCGGGGGCGGATCGTGACGCGCCTGTCGCCGCTGCCGGCCGCGCTGTTCGGCGGTGCCGCACGATGGCGCCCCCTGCTGCCGCAGTGGCAGCGCGAGATCTCCACGCCGCTGTCGACGGCCCGACGGATCGGCGTCATCTCGCTCGGAGCGGGGGCCGGCGCGACCACCCTCACCCGTCACCTGGTGCGGATCGTCGCCGCGGCGCGCGGCGATCGCGTGCTCGCCGTCGACGCCGCAGAGGACGGCGCACTGGCCGCGCACTGGCGGCTCCACCCCGACCGCGCACGCACGGCACCGCCCCGCACGAGCGCCGAGGCGACCGCGCACCTCGCCCGCGTGCTCGAGGGTGCGCGCGGCCTCGCCCCCGCGGCCGCTGCCACCGACCCGGTCGGTGCGTGGCTCGACGAAGCCGCTCCGATCTCGCGCTTCTTCGACGTCGTCGTCACGGACTTCGGCCGGCGGCATCCCGCCACCGACCTGGCACCCTGCGCGGCGCTCGGCGACACCGTCCTGCTGGTCGCCGACGCCGACCGCGCGTCGGCGGAGGCCGCCGTGTCGCTCGCCCCGGGGCTGTCGGCCCTGCCGGAGAGCCCGCGGGTCGTCGTCGCGCTCGTCGACCGCGGCGGCACCGGCACAGCGGGACGCATCGTGGCCGCCCGGAAGGAGACGTCGGTGAGCGTCATCCCGCACGACGGCGATCTCACCCGCGACGCCGCACCGCGGCGTTTCGCCACCCGCGTCGCCCTGCTCGGTCTCGGCGCCGACCTGATGGCCGGAGACCGCTCGTGACGACCCGCATCGTGCACCGTCCGGCCCGCATCACCGAGCCGGTCGAGGCCCCCGATGAGCTGGTGCTGGCCCCACCGCCGCCGATGTCCGAAGCGGCGGGCGGGTTCCCGATCCAGTCGCTTCTTCCCATCGTGGGCAGCCTGTCGTCGATCACCATGATCGTGCTGCTGCGCAACAACCCGATCATGGTGGTCGTGGGCGCGGTCATCCTCGTGGTCGCCCTCGTCGGCGGCGTCACGATGGCCTTCACCGCGCGGGGCAACGCCGCTCGGCAGCGGCGGGTGCAGCGAGAGCGGTACCTGGACTACCTCGAGACCACGCGTGCCCGGCTGGCCGAGCGTGCCGCCGAGCACCGCACGGCGATGTGGCGGCAGCATCCGGATCCTCAGGCGCTCATCGAGCTGACCGGGAACGCCGCGCGGCGGTGGGAACGTCGCCCGGGAGACGCCGACTTCCTGCGCGTGCGGGTGGGGCTGGCCGACGTGCGGGCGCTTCCGGTGCGGCTGCCCGACGAGCAGAACCCGGTGCAGCCGTTCGACCCGATCATGAAGGGCGCGGCCGACAGGCTCGTGCGCCTGTCGGGGATCGTTCCGTCCCTGCCGTCGGTGATCGATCTGGAGCGCGGCGGCCAGGTCTCGCTCGTCGGGGATCGCGACCTGACCGTCTCGGCCGCGCGCGCCCTCGTCGCGCAGATCGCCGCGCTGCACTCCCCCGACGACGTGCAGCTGGCCCTCGTCGTGCCGGCCGAGCGTCGCGGCCAGTGGCGCGGACTCGATCTGCTGCCGCACGTGCAGGCGGCTGCCGCCGATTCCGCGACCGGCAGCGTGCGTCGCATCGCGCCGAGCCTGCCCGACCTGTTCCAGATCATCGGCGGCGAACTGCGCGACCGCCTCGCGACCGCATCCGCCGCCCGACGTGCCGGGCGCCGCCGCAAGCCGGCGCGACTCATCGTGTTCGTGGATGCCGACACCGACGCCGCGCCGACCCTTCCCCGGCTCGACGCGACCCTGGACTACACCGACATCGGCGTGACCGTCGTGCATCTCGTCGACGATCGCCTGAAGGAGCCGGCCACCGTCTCGATCCGGCTCACCGCACACGCCGACGACGCCACGATCGAGTCGCCCGGCGCAGGCACCGAAACGATCGGCGGCGTGACGGTGGATGCGGTCGGCACGGCCCTGCTGGAGGCGGTGGCCCGCCCGCTCGCCCCGCTGCGGCTGACCCGTACGAGCGCGGTCGACGCGCAGTCGGGCGACGTGCCCGACGTCACCGAGCTGCTCGGCGTCGGCGACGTCGAGCAGCTCGAGCCGACCACCGCCTGGACGCCGAGGTCGGCGGCTGACTTCCTGCGCGTGCCGATCGGGGTCGACGACCGCGGCGTGCCGGTGATGCTCGACCTCAAGGAGTCCGCGCAGCTGGGCATGGGCCCACACGGCATCTGCATCGGCGCGACCGGGTCGGGCAAGAGCGAACTGCTGCGCACCCTCGTCCTCGGACTCGCTCTCAGCCACTCCCCCGACGACCTGTCGATGATCCTCGTGGACTACAAGGGCGGTGCCGCGTTCGCCCCGTTCGCCCGGCTCCCGCACGTGGCCGGCATCATCGACAACCTCGCCGACGACCCGCAGCTGACCGAACGCGCTCGCGCGAGCATCAACGGCGAAGTCGTGCGTCGCCAGCGCCTGCTCAAAGAGGCCGACAACGCCGCATCCATCGGGCACTACCGGCAGCTGCGTGAGGCTCGCCCCGACCTGCCGCCGTTGCCGCACCTGTTCCTGGTCATCGACGAGTTCGGCGAGCTCCTGACCGCCGAGCCCGACTTCGTCGAGCTCCTGCTGACGATCGGACGCATCGGCCGCTCGATCGGCGTGCACCTGCTGCTGTCGAGTCAGCGCATCGAGGGGGGCCGGCTGCGGGGCCTCGACACCTACCTGTCGTACCGAATCGGCCTGCGTACGTTCTCGGAGTCGGAGAGCGCGGTCGTGCTCGACACCCCCGACGCGTTCCATCTGCCGGCCATCCCCGGTTACGGCTACCTCAAGGTCGATACCTCGGTCTACACGCGGTTCCGCGCCGGCTTCGTCTCGGGTCCCGTTCCGGAGCTGGTCGCCTCCGACGGTCCGGAGGTGGTGGATGCTCCGCGTGCCCGCGAGCTCCCCGCATACGACGTCGTCTCGTCCGGCGCCGAAGAGTCCGAGATCGAACTGCCGACCGAGCCGGATCGCCCCGCCACGGGCCGCACCCTCGTGCAGGTCGCCGCATCGCGGCTCGCGCAGGGCGTCGAGCGCACGCGTCCGGTGTGGCTGTCGCCGCTCCCGCCCCGGGTCACGCTCGGCAGCGTGCTCTCCCGCGCCGACGAGCATCGCACCCTGCGGGCGCCGATCGGCGTGATCGACGAGCCCGCGCGACAGCGCCAGGAGCCCTGGCACCTCGATCTCTCGCGCAGCGGCGGGCACGTCGCGGTCACCGGCGCTCCGCAGTCGGGTCGATCGACGTTCCTGCGCACGCTGGCGGCATCCCTCGCGCTCACCCACACGCCCCGCGAGGTGAGCATCTACGGCATGGACCTCACCGGCGGGGGGCTGTCACGGCTGGAGCACTTCCCGCACGTCGGCGGCATCGCCACGCGCGGCCACCGCGAACGCCTCCAGCGGCTCGTCGAGGAGCTCACAGCGATGGTCGCAGTGCGCGAACACGTCTTCCGCGATCACGGCCTCGATTCGCTGGCGGAGATGCGCGCCGCCCATGCCGCCGGGCGCCTGCCGCAGCTCCCCTCGGCCGATGTCGTGCTGCTGATCGACGGGTTCGGCGCGCTGAGAGGCGACTTCGAAGACCTCGACGGCGCCGTCTCGCAGCTGCTGGAGCGCGGCGGAAGCTTCGGCATCCACGTGGTCGTCGCCCTGACCCGATTCAACGAGCTGCGGATGAACGCGCAGAGCCTCGTGGGCACGCGTCTCGAGCTGCGGCTGAACGACCCGGCCGACTCGCAGATCGCGCGCAAGCTCTCCGCGACCCTCCGCGCCGACGAACCCGGTCGCATCCTCACCGACGACAAGCTGCTCGCCCAGGTGGCGCTGCCACTGCTCGACGACGTCGACGCCGCCGACGTCGGCGAGGCGCTGGAGGCGCTCGCTCGTCGCAGCGCGGCCGAGTGGGGCGGGCCCGGGGCCGCGCCCATCCGCCTGCTGCCCGACGATCTCGCCCCCGCCGAGCTGCCCGACGCCTTCGCCGAACCCGACGCGATCCCGGTCGGGCTGCGGCAGGACACGATGGAGCCGGAGCTGCTGGAGCTGGGCGCGACCGATCCGCATCTGCTCGTGCTCGGCGACAGTCGCTGCGGCAAGACGACGGTGCTGCGCGGGATCGTGCACGGGGCGATCGACCGTCACTCGCCGGAGGAGATCGTCGTCGCCCTCATGGACACCCGCGGGGAACTCGTCGACGATGTGCCCGACGCCTACCTCGGCGGGCATGCCAAGACGGGGCGCATGGCCCGGCAGCTGGCGGAGTCGATCGCGCAGGAGCTGGAGAAGCGTCAGGTCGAGGGGCCGGGCACCGGACCGCGCATCCTCGTGGTCGCCGACGACTTCGACGTGCTGGCCGCCGGCGGCGTCGAGCCGCTGCGGCCGTTGCTGCCGTATCTGGCGTCGGCGCGCGACCTGCGCCTGAACGTCGTCGTCAGCCGCCCGGTCGCGGGCGCGTCGCGGGCGATGTTCGACCTCGCCCTGCAGGGCATCCGCGACACCGGCGGCACGACACTCGTCATGTCGGGCGATCGGGCCGAGGGGCAGCTGCTGCCCAAGCTCTACGCCGAGCCGATGATCGCCGGCCGTGGGCGCATCGCGCGCCGCGGCCGCCACGCCGCCCTCGTGCAGGTGGCGCACTTCGCGCCGACACCGGCGGATGCCGCTCCCGCGCCGACGCCGACCCAGAAGCCGTCTCCCACCGAGACACCGCCACCCACCGATGCGCCGCCGCTGCGCCGCCGCCGACGGGAGCAGCCGGATGCCTCGTAGCTCGACACTCGTCTCTCCGGAGCCGGTCGGGGCGGACGCCGTCGCTCGCGCCGTCGCCATCGTGCGCGACCGCCTCGGCGCCACCGGGGAATCGCCGGACTTCGTGCTGCAGCCGCTCGATGCCGGTGCGGCGCTGACGGTCTCCGCCGACGGCGACCTCGTCCTCACCGTGCTGCGCCCCCGACCGCTCGCCGGCCTCGCCGAGGCGCGACGCCTGCGGCCAGGGTGGAAGCTCGACGCGCTGCCGACGCCGGCGTTCTGGACCGACGCCTACACCCCGTGGACGCCGGGCGGCCTCATCGGCATCGCCGTGCTCGACACCCTCGCCGAATCGCTCGGCGCGCGCATCGACCACGATCCCCTGCTCTGAGGCTGGGACAACAGACGGGCGCGCGCGTCATCGCGTCGGGCTCACCTCGATCACGTGTCCCACGACTGCTGTCTGACCCGGGAGATCAATCACGTCGTCGACGAGCCACTCGATCCCCCGAGCGAGAAGAAGGATCCCCGAATCTCCCTGCTGACGCGGCGGCTGGAAAAGAGCCGGTATCCCTGGAGGCACGCGCAACCTGACCACCGATCGCACCCCGGGGACCGTCCGGTCCACCGGCAGAAGCCGAGCCGTGAGATAACCCGACTCGCGGATGCTCTGCCCCGGGGAGAAGCGCTCATCTCCCCTGTCCGTCAACGTCACGACGATCGCCTCCGGCGTCGGCTTCCGCGCCAGAGCATCGTCCAGCTGCGCGACCCGATCGCGGATGGGTGGTGTCATCGGCGCTTTCCCGCTGAGAGCGGCGTCGATCTCGTCACGCGAAGGTGACGCCGAGCGCACTCTGCGTGACGATGACGTGCTCTCCGGATTGACGAAGCGTTCCAGATCCGCCTTCGAGGGGTACTCCTCAAGGGTGGGAGAGACTCTTCCGGCGGGTGCAGGCCCTTCGACGCCGAGGAGCCCTTCGATGGCTGCAGAGGCGGGCACTCCCCGTTGCTTGAGGTCGCGC
The DNA here is from genome assembly GCF_042846595.1 of Microbacterium sp. MTN4-26. Lineage (NCBI taxonomy): Bacteria > Bacillati > Actinomycetota > Actinomycetes > Micrococcales > Microbacteriaceae > Microbacterium > Microbacterium sp. MTN4-26. The sequence continues at coordinate 124,162 of NZ_BTGO01000007.1, read as the reverse complement.
AGCCTCGTGAGCCAGTAGCCCGACCCCTCGGGCTGGAAGTCTCCGGCACGCGTGGCGACGAGGCCGGCGGAGTCATCATCATCCACCCCGAGGTAGAGATACCCGACCGTCGCCCCATCACGAACGACAGCAGCAGCCTTCACCGCCCCCGCCGGGGCGGCGTTGTACCGGGGCGGACCTGCGACCGCCCGGCCCTGCACGTCGTCGACGTCCATCACTTCGCCACGCTTCCGAACACATGCCATTGTCCATCACGGAAGACCGTGTCTTCGGCCGTCCAACGGAGGTCGCGTCCGAGAAGGAGCTCCCGCTCCGTCGCCCCGAAATCAGAAACGGCTTCGACCCACAGAGCCGGCGTGCCCTCTGGCACACGGAGATGAAGCACCGCGTCCTGCCCGCTGAAAGCATCTGCAGCGTCCCCCAACGAGGTCGAGAGGTAGGCGCTCTCATCGAACGTCGTCCCCGCCGCATCCTGCGGAAGCACCGACCAGTGCGCCGTCCCCGTCCCCCGGGTCACGACGACGTCCTCGGTCAGCGGATGCGCCCGCATCGCCTCATCAATCCTGCTCACGTGTTGGGCGATCTCCTCGCTCATCGGCCCTCCACGGAGTGAGCCATTGATCTCGCGATAGGTGATGCCGGAGTCCCCGGGGACTTCGCGCGTGTAATCGTAGACGGCATCCGCGACATCCTCTGGCAGAGAGTCGGCGACTCCTGCCCATTCCGCTCGTCCGTACTCGATCGCCGCTGCGTCGTCGGCGAACGTGACCGCGCCCTCCGAGACGACTGCCATCGCTTGGGAATAGCGCTCGTCCGCCGAGAGATCGGGTGCGCCCGGATCGCCGGTATCGCTCAGGTGGTCGACGTCATCACCGGCCTGGGCCGCGTCACCGAACGCACCCTCGGGCAGCTCGACCCGTACGCCGGGGGCCTCCAGCACGGGCACACCGTCGTCGACGCGCGCCACGATCGCGTCCGGGTGGATGCCCAGCTCGTCGACGAGGGCGGTCATCGCCGTCTGGCCGGTGTCGGCGCGCAGCACGGCCGGCTGGCCGAGATCGTCGCCGAGGTCGACGACGTCGAGGCCGCTGAAGGTCGGTGAATCCAGTCGCGCCGCGAGGTCGCCGACGCCGGAGAAGGCGTGGCCGCCCACGCGCACCGCGCCGTTCACCGCCCATGCACCCGGGTCGATCAGATCGGTGAACCGCGCCATCTTCGACAGCACCGACGCCGCTGTGCCCGCGGTCTTGACACCCGCGACGGCGGCGCCGCCGGGAATGAGGATCGTGCCGACGTTGAAGACCGACTCACCGAGGGCCGTGCCGGGGTCATCCGCCCATTTGTCCCATGCGATGAGCGCCTTGCCGGTGTTCTTCGCGGTCTCATCCAGGCCGTCCTTGAACTCGGCGACCTCGTCCGGGAGGAATCCGTCGCCGCCGAACTGCCGCATCCCGTCATCGACCGCGAACAGGACGTTCAGCGGCGGCGTCGCCGCGATCACCCCGCTCAGGGCGAGCGAACCGAGACTCCCCCACGCCGCACCGTAGGCGTCCCCGGAGAAGAAGTCGCCCGTCGACGGGTCGTAGCCGAGCACGAGCGTGCCGAGGCCCTCGACGGTTCCCCACACGCCGCCGACGGCGATGCCCTCCCACAGGAAGTCTTTGAAGACGACGTTGACGGTCGCCTCGCCGCACCCCTCGGTGCGCTCCACCTCGGCGCCCCACGGCATCTCGGTGCCGGCCGGGATCTCGTCGATGCCGTAGGCGAGAGCGTCATCCTCGCTCGTGGCCGCCCGCAGCGGCGCGGCACAGTACAGCGCGCGGATCGCATTCGCGCACGTGCGCTCGGCCTCCCACAGGAGCACCTGCTGCGCATTGACCCGTGCGATCAGATCGTTGTTGCGGTCGACGTACTCCTGCACCTCATGCCACTCCTTCGTGACGGTGCGGTACTGGGAGACCTCCGTCGCGGTGGCGGTGCCGCCCGTCGACGACGACGAGTACGCGCCGTACGCGTTCCACGACCCCTGGTAGCCCTGCGTGCTCACCCAGGCCGGGTTCAGCTCGCGCACGCTCACGCCACCGGAGATCTCGGCGACGAACGTCTGCGCCTCCAGGCGCAGCGCATCCAACTCCGCCTTGATCGGGCGCACGTCGGCGGCGAACGCGGTGAGCGCACCGCCGACCGTCTCGATGCCGTCGCCGGATGCGGTCGCCTGGCTCGAGACCGGATCCATCAGCCCGAGCAGGGTCGCCGACTCGGGGGCCTCGTAGACGCCTGCCATGCGCTGCCACGACAGCTGCACCTGCGAGCCGGTGTCGCGCACGGTGCCCGCGAGCGAGGTGACCGTCGCCGCGTTGGTCTCGATCGCCTCAGGATCCAGATCTCTGCCCGGGATCTGTTCCGGGTCGATCGCCGCCGGCATCAGTCGGCCCCGAGCGGCAGGGAGGCGGGCGTGATCGCGGCGACGCTCGCTGCCTGCGCGTCGGCGGCCATCGCGAGGTCTCCGGTGACGTACGCCTCGGTCGCTGACACGACACCGCTGGTGGCGGCGCCGATGCGGGCGCTCATGCCCTGGATACGGGGCGACTCGACGGTGTCGAAGTAGGACTGCACGGCCTCGGCGATCGCGCCGGACTGCGTGGCCGTGACGGCGGCGCCGAGGGGCGCGCCGAGCGCGTTCAACGCCTCGCCGAGGGCTTCGGCGTGCGGGTTCACGGCGGTGAGGACTCCGGCGACGCCGGACGGGTCGATGCTCCAGGTGGTCACGTGCGTGACGACCCGGTCAGCCGATGGATTCGACGGCCGCGCGCGCCTTGCGCAGCGCTTCCTGCGCCGTCTCGTCGTTGCGCTCGAGCGACGTGCGCAGCGTGGTGATGATCGTGCGCACCTCGCCGGCGGCCGCCTTCCACCGCTGCTCCTTGGCGCGGTAGTCCTCGGACACGCCCTCGGCGGTGTAGTCGGCCATCGCGGCGGCCACGTCGCGGTCGTGCTGATCGATGACCGCCTCGAGCTGCGCGGCGACGCGGTTGAAGTTGTCCTGCGCGTTCTGCGAGGCCGCGATGTCGTAGTCGCGGCGGTCGTTCTGATTCACCATGATGCCGCCCCTCACCGTCCGCCGAAGCGTGCGGCATCGAACGAGGCGCCGCCTTCGAGGCTCGACGTGCTGTCGATCATGGCGCCCTCCCCCTCGAGGAAGGACCGGTTCATGCCGCCGATGCCGCCGAGCACACCGTCGAGGGATGCCTTCAGCTCGGCCGAGATCACATCGGTGCGCGACTTGAAGCGGTCGAAGGCCGCGCGGCCCGCTCCCTGGAATCGCCCCTCGAGCGGCTCTGCCGCCTCGAAGAGCTGGCGCACCAGCACCTGCAGATCGTCACTCGATCCCGACGTGGACTTCGTCAGCACCCCGAGGGTGTCTGCTCCCATCGCGAACTTCATGTCGCCCCCGACCTCTCGTTCCGTCCGACCCAACTCGGACGCATCCGAAAACAACGATACGAAAATACCCGCCGATACGGAGCCCGAAGACCAGATGAAAGAAGTCTCACGCCGCGACGGCCGCTGTCACACTGTGTTCAGTCACCGAGGAGCGGCCTGACTGCCGCGTTGACGCGAGGGAGGTCGACGTTGATCGTCGCCCACACCGCGTCGTAATCCGTCGCCTCATAGTGGTGCGCCAGCCGATCGCGCATGCGCTTGATGCTCGACCAGGGGACCTGCGGGTTCGCGAGGATCGTCTCGTCGCTCAACCGTGCAACGTTCTCACCGATCTTGATGATGATCGACTCGGCCGCGAGGCCCGGCGTATTCAGATCGTCCGAGCGGTACCAATCGCGGCCTCGCGCGGCGAGTCGAGCGCCGTCATCGCACAATCGCACGATCTCACGTAGCGCCCGCCGGTCCCGTTCCTTCACGCCGCCACGGCTGACCGGAGGATCGGATGATCGAGGGGAAGCGCGCCGTCAGTGACGACATCGACAGGAACGCCGAGCATCTCTTCAGCGGCGATCGTGAACTCGGCGATCGCCAGCAGCCCGACGGAGGACGACCGCGTGACGAGGAGATCGAGATCACTTTCCGTCGTGTCTGTGCCGTTGATGGCGGATCCGAAGACGCGAACGTTGCTCAGTCCGTAGTCCGCGGCGAGGTCCTTGATTCTCTCGCGGTTCTGCTCGAGCGCTTCATGGGGCAAGGGGCGCATGGCGGCCTGCAGACGTTCGAGCATGGCCGCCGACGGCTTCCGGCTGCCGGACTCGTAGGCGGCGATATTGGGTTGCGCCACACCGGTGCGCGTGGCGAGCTGTGCCTGGCTGAGCCCCGCTCGCTCGCGCCGGTCCCGCAATGCCTCACCCATATCGCCATGATATCGCCCCATCGAATGGTGCGGAAGGGAGCTCGGACGATCTGGCCCGGCGCCCGAGGCCGCTGTCACACTGTGTTCATGGACCTTCGCATCACCGACGACGCGGCCGCCGACCGGCTGCTCTCCGACGACCCGCTCGCCCTCCTCATCGGGATGCTGCTCGATCAGCAGGTGGCCATGGAAGTCGCTTTCGCGGGTCCGCTGAAGATCCAGCAGCGCCTCGGCACGACGGACGCGGCGGCACTGGCCGCCGTGGATCCGGACGACTTCGCCGCGGCCTTCTCACAGCCGCCCGCGGTGCACCGCTTCCCGGGGTCGATGGCCGGACGCGTGCAGGCGCTCTGCCGCACCATCGCCGACGACTGGGGAGGCGACGCCGCAGCACTGTGGACGCAGGACGACCCCGACGGCGCGACGGTGCTGAAGCGCCTGAAGGCCCTCCCGGGCTTCGGCGACCAGAAGGCGAAGATCTTCCTCGCCCTTCTCGGCAAGCAGTACGGCTACGACGGCGCCGGCTGGCGTGAGGCCGCAGGATCCTACGGCGAGGAGGGCTCCTATCGCAGCGTCGCCGACATCACATCCCCCGAGTCGCTGACGAAGGTGCGGGAGTACAAGCGCGCGATGAAGGCGGAGGCGAAGACGTGAAGAAGACCGGCGGAAGCGTGGCGGCGTTCATCGCGGAGGTCGCCCCGACGAAGCGGCAGCGCGACGCGCACGCCCTCGTCGACATGATGCGCGAGATCAGCGGACGCGAACCCGAGCTGTGGGGCACGATCGTCGGATTCGGCAGCTGCCACTACCGCTACCCCACCGGCAACGAGGGCGACATGCCCGTCATGGCCTTCGCTCCGCGGAAGGCCGCCTCGACGATCTACCTCGACTCGATCGAGGCTCACGAGCAGGCCCTCGCCGATCTCGGCCCGCACACCAGCGGCGTCGGCTGCCTCTACATCAAAGACCTCGAGCAGATCGATGACGCCGTGCTGCGCGGCATCCTGGAACGCTCGCTCGCCTACACCGAGGGCGGCGGCGGCGAGTACGCGCAGATCACCGTCATCGACTGACGCGAACCCCGCCGGTCAGGCGCCGCGGAGGCGCTCGGCGAGGTAGGCGTCGAGCTGGTCGAGCGCGACGCGCTCCTGCGCCATCGTGTCGCGGTCGCGCACCGTGACGGCGCGGTCGTCGAGCGAGTCGAAGTCGACCGTCACGCACAGCGGCGTGCCGATCTCGTCCTGGCGACGATAACGGCGACCGATCGCGCCGGCGTCGTCGAAGTCGGTGTTCCAGCCGTGGCCGCGCACGCGGTCGGCGACCTCACGGGCCAGCGGCGACAGCTTCTCGTTGCGCGACAGCGGCAGCACCGCGACCTTCACCGGCGCCAGGCGCGGGTCGAGTCCCAGCACCGTGCGGGTGTCGGTGCCGCCCTTGGCGTTCGGCGCCTCCTCCTCGCGGTAGGCGTCGACGAGGAACGCCATCATCGCGCGGGTGAGGCCGAACGACGGCTCGATGACATACGGGATGTACTTCTCACCCGAGGCCTGGTCGAAGAACGTCAGGCTCTGCCCCGACGCCTCGGTGTGGCTCTTCAGGTCGTAGTCGGTGCGGTTGGCGACACCCATCAGCTCGCCCCACTCCTTGCCGGGGAAGCCGAAGCGGTACTCGACGTCGATCGTGCCGGCGGAGTAGTGCGCGCGATCCTCCTCGGGCACGTCGAACCGGCGCATGTTGTCGGCGCTCACGCCGAGGTCGATGAACCAGTTCCAGCAGGCCTCGACCCAGTGGTCGAACCACTCGCCGGCCTCGTCGGGCGCGGTGAAGAACTCGATCTCCATCTGCTCGAACTCGCGGGTGCGGAAGATGAAGTTGCCCGGCGTGATCTCGTTGCGGAACGCCTTGCCGACCTGGCCGATGCCGAACGGCGGCTTCTTGCGGCTGGCGGTGAGCACGTTGGAGAAGTTCACGAAGATGCCCTGCGCCGTCTCGGGGCGCAGGAAGTGCAGGCCCGACTCGTCGTCGACGACCCCGAGGTAGGTCTTGACCAGGCCGGAGAACGCCTTGGGCTCGGTGTAGCGCCCCTTGGTGCCGCAGTTCGGGCACGGCACGTCGGCGAGGCCGTTCTCGGCGGGGCGCCCCTTGCGTGCCTCGAAGTCCTCGATGAGATTGTCGGCGCGGAAGCGCTTGTGGCACTGCAGGCACTCGACCAGGGGGTCGGTGAAGGTCGCCACGTGACCGGATGCCTCCCACACGCGCTTGGGGAGGATGATCGAGGAGTCCAGCCCCACCATGTCGCCGCGGCCGCGCACGAAGGTCTGCCACCACTGGCGGCGGATGTTCTCCTTCAGCTCCGTGCCGAGGGGACCGTAGTCCCATGCCGACCGCGACCCGCCGTAGATCTCACCCGCTTGGAACACGAACCCGCGATGACGGGCGAGGGCGATGACTTTGTCGAGACGGGACTGCTCGGCCACGGTGGCTCCAATGGTCGTTCTGGGGGTGTGTGCGCCGATCGCGCGGAACCGGCGACGCCGGCATCCCCCGATTCTAATGAGCGGATGCCGACCGCACCGTCGCGCTCACTCGCGGGCGGGCGCGTACCGGCCGAGCACGATGTCGACGAGGCGTTCGGCTTCGCCGTCGTCGGCGTCGGAGCGTGCGACGATCCGCAGCACGATCGCACCGATGAGAAGCTCCACGATCGACGCGATGGGCGCCTCCGCGGGAAGCTCCCCGTCGGACACCCCCTGCTCGAGTCGTCGCACGAGGTCGGCATCGGCGCCGAGGTTGTCGCGCACCCGCTCGCCGATGGCGGGGTTGATCGTGCCGGCCGCGACGAGCGACTTCAGCATCTCGTCGTGCTCCGGGTCGTCGACGAACGCCAGCACCGTGCGCATCCACCGTGCGAGGTCGTCGCGCAGCGTGCCGTCGAAGCGGGGCACCACCTGCTCGGGCATGAGCATGCCCTCGATGAGCGCCTCGGCGACCAGGTCGCTCTTGGTCGGCCACCACCGGTAGATCGTCTGCTTGCCGACGCCCGCCTCGGCGGCGATGCCCTCGATGCTCAGCTGCCCGAAGCCCTTCTCCAGGAACAGCCGCGCCGTCGCGCGGAGGATCGCCAGCCGCGCCGCCTCGCTGCGGGGCGCACCACCTCGTCGGTCTGTCACGGTCATCCTCGATTCAGGTTACGAGACGGTTCGTATCGTATGCTGTCGTCGCTCCCGATCGCATCCGCCACGAAAGGTGATCATGGCAGAACTGCTGTACCGGCTCGGCAAGGCCTCCGCGAAGCGCGCGTGGATCGTGATCGTCGCGTGGGCGGCGGTCCTGGGGCTCGCCGGCGGCGCGTTCGCCGTCGGCTTCGGCACCCTCGCGACGAGCTTCGACGTGCCCGGCACCGCATCGGGCGAGGTGATCGACGAGCTGGCCGAGGAGCTGCCGGATTATGCCGGCGCATCGGGTCAGGTCGTCTACCACGCCGAGGACGGCGAGGCCCTCACCGCCGACCAGCAGGCCGACATCGCCGCCGTCGCCGAGGGGCTCTCCGACCTTCCCGACGTCGCGCAGGTCGTCGATCCCTTCGAGACCGAGCAGGAGCGCGCGGACCGCGAACAGGAGATCGTCGACGGTCGCGCCGAGATCGAGGACGGCCAGGAGCAGCTCGACGCCGGCCAGGAGCAGCTGGATGCCGCGCTCGACGACCTCGAAGCCGGGCAGGAGCAGCTCGACGCCGGGCACGAGCAGCTCGACGCCGCTCGCGAACAGGCCGAAGCCGCCGGCGCACCCGCCGAGCAGATCGCCGCGCTCGATGCGCAGCAGGCCGAGCTCGACGCCCAGCAGGAGCAGCTCGCCGCGGCCCGCGAGGAGATCGCCGCGCAGCAGGCCGAGCTCGACGAGGGTCGCGCCGATCTCGTCGAGGGCGCGGAGCAGCTCGAGCTCGGCGCCGATCTGCTCGCGCTCTCGGACGGCATCCGCGTCGTGTCCGAGGACGGCGCGACCGCGCTGGTGAACGTCTCGTTCGACGTGCCGCTGCTGGAGCTCGACGCCGCATCGAAGGAGGCCGTGATCTCCTACGTCGAGGCGAATCCGATCGACGGCGTCGAGTACGCCTTCTCGTCGACCCTCGCCCAGTCGGTTCCGAACCTGATCGGCGTCGGAGAGATCGCGGGCCTCGCGATCGCCGCGGTCGTGCTGCTGGTCATGCTCGGCACGGTCATCGCCGCAGCGCTGCCCATCGTCACCGCTCTCGTCGGCGTAGGCATCGCGGTGCTTGCCGCCCTGTCCCTGTCCGGCGTGCTGGACATGTCGAGCGTCACGCCGGTGCTCGGCATCATGCTCGGGCTGGCGGTCGGCATCGACTACTCGCTGTTCATCATCAACCGCCACCGCAAACAGCTGCTCGAGGGCGCGGAGATGCGCGAATCCATCGGACTCGCCAACGGCACCGCGGGAAACGCGGTCACCTTCGCCGGCTCCACCGTCATCATCGCGCTGCTGGCGCTGAACATCACCGGCATCCCCTTCCTCGGGCTCATGGGAACCGTCGGCGCGTTCGCTGTGCTCATCGCCGTGCTGATCGCCGTCACGCTCACGCCCGCGCTGCTCGGGCTCATCGGTCCCCGCGTGCTGAACCGGCGCGCCCGGGCGAAGGTCGGCACCGTCCACCACGAGGATTCCGGCGCCGCCCCCATGGGCACGTGGCGAGCCGTGCTCACGGCGGCCGGTGCGATCATCGCGCTGCTGGTGATCGCCATCCCGGCCCTGTCGATGCGCGTCGGACTGCCCGACGGCTCGAGCGAGCCCGAAGAGTCGTACGCCTACCAGGCGTACACGCTCACCGAGGAGGCGTTCGGCGCCGGCGTCAACGGCACGCTGCTCGTATCGGCGACGCTGCCCGGCGACCTCGACGACACGGCCGAGCTGCAGGCGCAGCTCGACATCGCCACCGCCCTGTCCGACCTCGACGGCGTCGTCGCCGTCGCACCGATCGCCGTATCGGATGACGGCACCCTGGCGGCGTTCCAGGTGGTGCCCGAAGACGGGCCGAGCTCGGTGTCGACCGAGGAGCTCGTGCGCGACCTGCGCACCCTGCCCCCCGTCGACGGCGAATACGCACTCGGCGTGGCCGGCCAGGCCGCCATCAACATCGACATCTCCGAGAACCTCGCCGCGGTGCTGCCGCTGTACATCGCGGTCGTCGTCGGACTGTCCCTGATCATCATGATCGTGGTGTTCCGGTCGCTGCTCGTGCCGATCATCGCGACGGGCGGGTTCATCCTGTCGCTGTTCGCCACCTACGGCGCGACCGTCGCGGTGTTCCAGTGGGGCTGGGGCGCCGACATCATCGGCCTGCACGCGACCGGCCCCATCCTGAGCTTCCTGCCGGTGCTGCTCGTGGGCATCCTCTTCGGCCTCGCCATGGACTACCAGCTGTTCCTGTCCTCCGGCATGCGGGAGGCGTTCGTCCACGGCGCCCCTGCCCGCCTCGCCGTGATGCGGGGGCTTCGCGCCGGCCGCGCCGTGGTCACGGCGGCGGGCCTGATCATGGTCTCGGTGTTCGGCGGGTTCATCTTCGCCGAGTCGACCATGATCCGCTCGATCGGGTTCGGTCTCGCCTTCGGTGTGCTGCTCGACGCCTTCGTCGTGCGAATGCTGCTCATGCCCGCGCTCATGCACCTGCTCGGCCGCTCGGCCTGGTGGCTGCCCCGATGGCTCGACCGGATCATCCCGAACGTCGACGTCGAGGGCGCCAAGCTCGAGCGCGCCCACCACGCCCCCTGGGCCGACGGTGACGAACCGGCCGGCGACGAGCCGCTGACACGGCGCGAGGCCCGCGAGCGCGGCGAGCTCTGACACCTTCGCCGTCGACAACACAGGAGATCCGCGCGCCATGGGCTCGTCACGGCGCCTGACGCGCCGTCCGGCCCGCGAATCTCCTGTGTTGTTCACGCCGCTCACGGCCGCCGGCGGGGTCAGCTTTCGCTGAACCCGCACCAGTCGGCGACCCACGTGAGGATGCGGCCGCGCAGCGCGTCGCCGACGAAGAGCTCGACCTCGCCGGACTCCCCTGCCACCGAGACCCGCACATCGAAGATCGTGCCGCGTTTGTCCTCTTGCACCGCGTGAGCGTCGCAGCGGGTGGGGACGACCGGCAGGTCGAGGGTCGTGGGTTCCTTCCCCGGCTGCACGAGCACCCCGATCGGGAGCACGCCGTCGATGGTGGCGTCGCCGAAGGTGAGCAGGTTGGTCTGCTGGACCGCGGTCACTTCCGCCTCGCCGTCGCCCACCGCAACGATCTCCATGTGCAACAGCGCCGGTTCGCCCGAGGGTGACGGCGAGAACCCCGTGAACGCGATGTCGGCCGCGGCGGCGAGCGCCTCGGCCCGGCACTCCCGGTCGTGGAGGGGACCGGCGAACCCGAGCGGATCCGCGATCGGAAGAGTGACGCCGCGAGAGGTGCCGTCGGCGATGAGCTCGAGGCGCACCGACGGATCCGCACTCGATGCGATATCGCACGTGACCGCAGGCAGCTGCACCCGGATGTCGATGGATCCCCCGGCGGGAACCGTGCTCCCCCGGTCCACGAGCCGGACCGCATCCGCCACGAACCGCGGATCGACGACGGCGACCTCACCGATCCGCACGGCTGCCCCGGAGAGGTTCTCCACTCGCACCTGCGCGTGCCGCTCCGCCACGTCCGCGCGCAGCTGGATCAGGGCCGCCCGCAGCTCCGGCTCGCCGCTCCCGCCGGATCCGTCCGTCGGGCCGCCGGCGCACCCCGTCAGCACCGCGAGCGCGAACGCCGCGACCAGCGCGCGTCGCCTCACACGCATCCGCGCCGCCCCTCGCATGCGCTCACGCTACGCCCGCCGCTCCCTCCTCGGGAGGACATCGCCGTTCCAGAGGATCCTGCTCGCGAATCCGTCCTCTCGGGGAGGGAAATCCTCTCGAAGCAGCGGGAAGAGGGCGGCGGGCCGGGCCCGGGTCAGGGGCGGATGACGGCCTTCTCGACGGTGAACGCGTCGAGAGCATCGGGGTCGATATCGACACCGAGGCCCGGTCCGGTCGGCACGCGCACGTGCCCGTCGTCGAGCACGGCGGGTTCGGTCACGATGTCGCGGGCGTAGAACCGGTCAGCGGCGGAGACGTCACCGGGAAGGGTGAAGCCCGGCAGAGCGGCGAGCGCGGCGTTCGCCGCCCGGCCGATGCCGGTCTCGAGCATGCCGCCGCACCACACCGGCACGTCGGCGTCGCGGCACAGGTCGTGGATGGCGATCGCCTCGAGATAGCCACCCACGCGCCCGGCCTTGATGTTCACGATCGCGGCCGACCCGAGCGCGAGCGCGTCGGCGGCGGCCTTGCGCGAGGTGATCGACTCGTCGAGGCAGACCGGCGTCGACAGGCTGCCGGCGAGGGTGGCGTGATCCACCAGGTCGTCCTCCTGCAGCGGCTGCTCGATGAGCAGCAGGTCGAACCGGTCGAGCTGCGCGAGGGTGTCCGTGTCGGCCAGGGTGTAGGCCGAGTTGGCGTCGACCTGCAGGGGGATCGAGCCGAACGCCTCGCGCACCGCGGCGGTGTCGTCGATGTCGCGACCGGGTTTGATCTTGATCTTGATGCGCACGTAGCCGTCGTCGAGGTATCCGCGAACGGTCTCGACGAGGGCGGTGGGGTCGCGCTGAATGCCGACCGACACCCCGGAGGGCACCCGGTCGGCGACCGCACCGGCGTAGGACCCGAACGAACGCCCTTCGCCCCGCAGGGCGGCGTCGAGCACGGCGAGCTCGAGCCCCGCCTTGGCCATCCGGTGCCCGACGAAGGGCTCGAGCACGCTCGCGATCCGCTCCGGCGCGATGGTTCGCTCGGCCAGCAGCGCCGGGATGAGGAAGCGCGTCGCGACATCCCACGCGCCCTGGGTGTACTCGCTCGAGTACAGCGGCGCCTGCTGCGTGACGATCTCACCCCATCCCTCGACCCCGTCGGCGAGAGCGCGCACGACGATCACCTCGCGAACCGTCTCGGTGCCGAACGACGTCGTGAACGGCGAGACGAGCGGGATGTGCAGCACGCGCAGCTCGAATCCGTCGAGGTCGACGGATGCTGCGGGGCGGGTGACCGGCATCCCCCCACGTTAGCGAGGTACCGCAGACGGTCGTCGAGCGTTCGGCGTCTAACGCCAGGCAGGACGCCTGTAAAGCCCCTCTCCCGCGTCGGATTCGGGTCGTAGCGTCGGCACCATGCAGACGACATTCCATCCTCGACGCGCGATCGTGACCGGCTCGGACTCGGGCATCGGCGCGGCCACCGCGCTGGCGCTCGCCGACGCGGGTCTCGACGTCGTCGTGACCTGGCACAGCGACCAGGACGGTGCGGAGGAGACCGCGCGGGGTGTGCGGGATCGCGGCCGCCGCGCGCATGTGCGGCAGTTCGACGCGACCGATCTCGACCGGGTGGAAGCCGACATCGACAGCATGGCCGACGAGCTCGGCGGCCTCGACGTCTTCGTGAACAACTCCGGCGGCGGCAACGGGGGCCCGTTCCTCGATCTCGACCTGGCGACGTGGCGCAGCATCGTCTCGCTCAACCTCGACGGCGCGTTCCTCGCCCTGCAGGCGGCTGCTCGCAGGATGGCGACGCAGCGCACCGGCGGCCGCCTGATCGCCGTCACGAGCGTGCACGAGCATCAGCCGCGCGTGGAGTCCGCCCCGTATGTCGCCGCCAAGCACGGCCTCGGTGGCCTGCTGAAGGTCATGGCGCAGGAGCTCGGAGCGCACGGCATCACCGCGAACGCCGTAGCACCCGGCGAGATCGCGACGCCGATCAACGACATGGAGGCCGGCGACGCCGAGCAGACCCACCGCGCCGGCATCCCGCTGGCTCGTCCGGGTGCGCCCGAGGAGGTCGCCGCGGTGGTCGCGTTCCTCGCCTCGCCGGCCTCAAGCTATGTGACGGGCGCGAGCTGGGTGGTCGACGGTGGGATGCTTCAGATGGGACCGCAGGCGGGCTCCCATCTGAACAGCGACGAATGGAGGATCTGATGTCGGGAGCGGACGAGATGACCCCCGAGGAGAAGCGGCACGACCAGCTGACCTCGGCGCCGGCGGCCACGGAAGACGACGCGGCTCCGCGGATCGAGATCACCGAGCACGACGGCATCACGCGGATCGACGTGCGCGACGACGCCGAGGTGCGGCCGGGGGGCCCGCAGGTCCCGGAAGAAGACTGAGCCGGCTCCTCGTCCCACCGGTTGGGCGCCTGCCGGTCAAGGACGCACGAGGAGGTAGCCGCGGGCGTCGTCGAACCCACCGATGACGAGCCCGTCGGCCAGATGCGCCAGCAGCTGCTCGCGCACCCGGAGACGCCAGGCGCTCGCGGCAATGGGGTCGCTGCGGCGGAGCGTCTCGATGTCGGCGGGCACCTCCACGGCGGCGACGACGCTGTCATCGGGCGGAGTGAGGGCGGGAGCCGAGGCGATCGCCCACGCGACGAGGATGCGGTCCGTCTCGTCGCCGCGGTTGACGCCGTCATCCATCGCGCCGTAGTGGTTCACCAGGTACTCGACGGCGCGCACGCCGAGAACACGGAAGTTGAAGTGGGCATTGCGACGCACGAGCGGATCGAAGGTCCAGGTGATCGTGCCGACATCGCGGGCGAGCGCCCATTCGCGCTGGTGCTGCTTCAGCAGCCGACCGACGCCCCGCCCCTGATGCTCCGGCAGGACGCCGGTGATGTGGGAGTGCATCGTGCGCTCGGGCGGCGCTCCGAAGAAAGCCACCGAAGCACCGACCATCTCGGCTTCGCGCCAGATGCCCACGGTGTACGACCCGGCATGGGCCATCGCGCGCAGCAGCTGCGGCGGCATCGCGGCGCGATCACCGCCCCACACGCGCGCGAGCACCTCACTCGCGACGACCGCGTCGTCCACGGTCGCCAGTGGCCGGATGTCGAGCCCGGCCGACGTCTCCCCGTGCTCCGCGATCATGCCGCCCACGATACGCGGGCGGCAAGGCGCTCACTGCGGTGAGCGCCCGGTCTCCTGCTGCAGCCGATCGATCTGCTCCGAGGCCTCGGCCTTGCTGATGTCAGCGGGAATCTCCTCGCCCGCCTCACGCGCCAGGGTGTCGAGGTAGCTGCGCTGGGGAGCGGTCATCGGCTCGTCGCCGGTGACCCACGTCGACGGGTCCTTCTCGGCGGCGGTGTCGCCGTCGTCGGTGGCGCCGAGCATCTCACGGTCATCATTCGCCTGTGCCATGGGTCGATGCTAGGCAGCGGTCCCGACACCGGGGCGGGGGTTGACGTGCCGGCTCAGCGCGGGTCCGTCGTCGTGACGTGCTCGGCGAACAGGCCCGGCCAGGCCATGATCCCGTAGGGCGTCCTCGCGATGACCAGCCGCGCGTCGGGCAGCAGCTTCTTCAAGCGCTTCGCGGTGGAGACCGGATGCGCCGCATCCCCCGTCCAGGCGAGGATCAGCGTCGGCGTCGTGATGCGCGACACCGCCTTCTCGCTCGGGAAGTCGGTGCTCGCCGCGCCGCGCAGCACCGTGGGAAGCAGGTCCTCGGGCACGGTCGGCGTCGTCGAGGGCGCATCCGACAGCGCCGGGGGCACGGGCGCGGTGTGGTTGGCGTGGAAGACCCCGAGGCCCTCCTTCTCGATGAGCGCCGCGTTCGCGCGGTAGAGCTGCGTCTGCGCCGACCGGGTCTCCCACGCGGTCGGCGGCACGACCAGGGTGAGACTGGCGAACCGCTCCGGATGCTTCTTCGCGGCATGCAGCAGGGTCGCCGATCCCATCGACGGCCCGACGGCGTGCACGGGCTCTCCCGGCGCGACGTGGTCGAGCAGGGCCAGGAGGTCTTTCGCGAGGCGGTTCCACTGGTACGACCTCGGATCGAGGTCGCCGGTGGATCCGCCGTGTCCGCGGGCGTCGTACCGCAGCACGCGATGGCCGCGCAGGGAGCGGGCGAGATCGAGCCCGAGCTGGGCGTCACGATCGCGGGATGACGTCAGGCCGTGCAGCTGCACCACGAGCGGGCCGGCGTCGCCGGTGATCTCGTAGTCGAGCGCAGCCCCGTGCGGAACCTCGAGAGTGGGCACCGTTCCTCCATCTCCGGTGCACCGTCGCCGGTTGTGACATGCCGTCGCGGGAACGAAACACCGGGCCTCTACACTACGGGCGATGCGGCTCACGAATATCGCGCAGGCCACGCTTCCGCCCGGAGCGGTGCACAGCTACGCCCTGCGCCCGGTCGGTCCCCGTGGCCGCGCTCTGCCGGTGTCGTTCGATCAGGGCCGTCACGTCGGCGCCGGAGACCGGCCGGGATCCTGGATGTCGATCGCGCTGCGCCTGCCGCCGGGCACCACGCGCGATGCGCTCGCGGCCGCGTGGGAGCGCGCGGTCGACCGGCACGGCACGTTCCGCACGGTGTTCGGCCTCGACGACGCCGGCGAGCCCACGCTGCACGAGATCACGCTGGGCGACGGCGCCTGGGAAGAGCATCACGTTCCCGAGGGGATCGCGACCCGCGAAGTCGTGCGGGAGGTGTTCGACCTCGCCTGCCGCCCGCTCGCGGCGCCGTCCCACCGCCTGTGCGTGATCGAACCGGATGGCGCCGCCGACGATCCGCGCCCGTGCGTCGTCGTCGGCGCCGACCACGCCCACGTCGACATGTGGTCGCTCGTGGTGGTGGCGCGGGATGTCATCGCCTACCTCGACGCAGCTGCCGGGCAGGCGGGCGCCGACGACCTCCCGGACGCCCCGCCGTTCGCCGCGCACACCGCTGCGCTGGAAGATCGCGGTCCGGCACCCGAGAAGGTCGCGGCCCGATGGGCGGAGATCCTCGAGGTGTGCGGGGGCGAGATGCCGCGCTTCCCTCTCCCGGTCGGCGACCCGGCGCCCGGTGCCCTCCCGGTCGTCGAGGTGCGCGAGGTGCTGGATGCGATCGACTACGACGCGTTCGCCGGCGCGGCCAAGGCTGCGGGCACGTCCACGATCGGGCTGGCGATGTCGGCCCTGACCGAAGTGACCCGCCGCGTGGCGGACGCCCCGCTGCGGGCCGTGTTCCCCGTGCACAGCCGGCACGAGCCGCGCTGGCACGACTCCTCGGGCTGGTTCATCACCAACTCGGTGCTCGAATGCGTCGACGACGCACCCGCGGCGTGCGCGGCATCCGTCAAAGAGGCCATCACCCTGGGGTCGCATCCCCTCGCCCCGATCCTGGAGCCCTACGGCGGCATGAAGGTGCCGCGCGGCATGTTCGCCCTGTCGTGGCTGGACACCCGGCGCCTGCCGGTCGAGCTCGACGACGACCTCGACGCGCAGTACGTCTCGGCGGTCGCCGCGAGCGACGACGTCATGGTGTGGTTCGTCGTGAACCGACGCGGCCTGCATCTGCGGTGCCGATACCCCGACACCGATGAGGCCGTCGCCTCCGTCGGCGCGTGGCTCGATGCCGTCGCGGAGGGGTTTCTCGCACGCCTGCCCGACAGGACCGCACTCGTCGGCGAGGTGGGCTGACGCGGTCCGGCACGCACGCGTCCAGGCGCGTCCCGTACCCTGGATGACCGGAACCACGCCGCGTTGCACCTCCCGCGCGCGCCCGCCCGGCTCGTTCGAGCCTTCCTGCCTTCCCGGAGATCCCATGGCCACCGCCGCGCGCGCCACCGCGTCCGACCGATACCGACCGCGCCCATCCGTCCTCGAGGCGCTGCGCAGTCCGCGCATCCTCACCAGGGAGGTGCTCGCCGGTCTCGTCGTCGCCCTCGCCCTGATCCCCGAGGCGATCTCGTTCTCGATCATCGCCGGGGTCGACCCGCGCGTGGGGCTGTTCTCGTCGTTCGTGATGGCCGTCGCCATCGCGTTCCTCGGCGGACGCCCCGCGATGATCACCGCCGCGACCGGTGCCGTCGCCCTCGTGATCGCCCCGGTCGCCCGCGAGTACGGCATGGACTACTTCCTCGCGACCGTGATCCTCGCCGGCGTCTTCCAGGTCGTCCTCGGCGCGGTGGGCGTCGCCAAGCTCATGCGCTTCATCCCCCGCAGCGTCATGGTCGGCTTCGTCAACGCTCTGGCGATCCTCATCTTCACCGCGCAGATTCCGCACCTGATCGACGTGCCGTGGCCGGTCTACCCGCTCGTGATCGCGGGACTGGTGATCATCGTCGGGATGCCGCGCCTGACCAAGGCGATCCCCGCACCCCTGGTCGCGATCGTCATCCTCACAATCATCACCGTCACCTTCGCCATCGCCGTCCCGACCGTGTCGGACCAGGGCGAGCTGCCCGACAGCCTGCCCGAGCTCATCATCCCGAACGTGCCGCTGACCGGTGAGACATTCGCGATCATCGCCCCGTACGCCCTCGCGATGGCCCTCGTCGGCCTGATGGAGTCGCTCATGACGGCCAAGCTCGTCGACGACATCACCGACACGCATTCCCACAAGACCCGCGAGGCTCTCGGCCAGGGCGCCGCGAACGTGCTGTCGGGCGTCTTCGGCGGCATGGGCGGGTGCGCGATGATCGGCCAGACGATGATCAACGTGAAGGCCTCCGGCGCCCGCACCCGCATCTCGACCTTCCTCGCGGGCGTGTTCCTGCTCATCCTCGTCGTGGGCCTCGGCGACATCGTGGGGCTCATCCCGATGGCGGCGCTCGTGGCCGTGATGGTCATGGTCTCGGTCGCGACCTTCGACTGGCACTCCATCCGCCCGGGCACCCTCAAGCGCATGCCGATCGGCGAGACGATCGTGATGGTCGCCACCGTCGTCGCCGTCGTCATCACCCACAACCTCGCGATCGGTGTCGTGCTGGGGGTCGTGGTCGCGATGGTGATCTTCGCGCGGCGCGTGTCGCACTTCACCACCGTGACGCGCACGGTGGACCGGGATGCGGAGGTGCCGACCGCGCACTACCGCGTCGACGGCGAGCTGTTCTTCGCCTCGTCGAACGACCTGACGACGCAGTTCGAGTACGCCGACGATCCCGACGACGTCGTCATCGACATGTCGCGCTCGCACGTCTGGGACGCCTCCACCGTCGCCGCCCTGGATGCGATCGTGACGAAGTACGAGAACCACGGCAAGCGTGTCGTGATCGAGGGCATGAACGAGTCGAGCTCGGCGATGCACGCGCGCCTGACCGGCAACCTCGGCGGCGAGGGCTGAGGAGCTTGCGCTGAACCGAGCGGCCCTCGACGGGTCGCACGCGACGTAGGGTGAAGCTCCGGTCGAGGACGAGGGCGGAGGCGGACCGATGGTCGAATTCCGACGGGCACGCGCCGCGCTGCTGGCAGGCACCGCCGCCGTGGCCCTGAGCGCCTGCACCGCCGGTCCGCCGCCGACACCGCAGACGTCGGTGACATCGGCGCCCACCGCCGCGACCACTCCGCCACCCGAAGGAAGACTCGTCCTCGAGGGCTCGGTCGAGACGGTCGCCACCGGCCTCACAGCCCCCTGGTCGATCGCCTTCACCTCCGACGGCACGCCCCTCGTGTCCGAGCGCGATACCGGCCGCATCCTCGAGGTAGCAGCCGACGGCTCGACCCGAGAGATCGGCACGGTCGGCGGCGTGGTCGCGGGCGGGGAGGGTGGCCTGCTCGGGCTCGCCGTCGACGATCAGGACCGGCTCTACGCCTACGCCACCGGGTCGGGCGAGAACCGTATCGATCGATTCGCCGTCACCGGGGCGCCGGGGTCGCTCGCGCTCGGCGACCACGAGACCGTGCTCGACGGAATTCCCGCCGCGCGCATCCACAACGGCGGGCGCCTCGCCTTCGGACCGGACGGCATGCTCTACGCGACCACCGGTGACGCCGACCGGCGCCCGTCGGCGCAGAATGTCGACAGCCTCGCGGGGAAGATCCTGCGCATGACGCCGGACGGCGACCCGCCGGCCGACAATCCCTTCGAGGGCTCGCTCGTCTACAGCTTCGGGCACCGCAACCCGCAGGGCATCGGATGGGCCGCGGACGGGACGATGTTCGCCAGCGAGTTCGGACAGGACACGTGGGACGAGCTGAACATCATCGTTCCGGGCGGGAATTACGGATGGCCGGAGGTGGAGGGCACCGGCGGGGCGGAGCGGGGCTTCATCGACCCCGTGCAGCAGTGGAACCCCGACGAGGCGAGCCCGAGCGGGCTGGCCGTCACCGGCGGCACCGTCTTCGTCGCCGGACTGGGTGGCGAGCGGTTGTTCACCATCGACGCTTCCGCGCCCGAGACGTCCGAGCAGCTCCTTCGCGACGAGTACGGACGCATCCGCGACGTGACCGTCGCACCCGATGGCACCCTGTGGGTGCTCACGAACAACACCGACGGCCGAGGATCCCCACGCGAGGGCGACGACCGCATCCTCTCCCTGCCCCTCACGCGTACGGGCGATTGAGGGGCCGCCCGGCGGGCACGCGAAAGCCCGGTCGCGGCGAGCGCGACCGGGCTTCCGGCGGTGTCGGCTCAGCGGTCGGCGTGCGTGTTCGGCTCCACGATCGGCTGATCGGCGTCGTCCTGCGCGGCGCCGGGCTGAGCTCCGGGCGCACCTAGGTCGGCACCGTCTCGCACGAGCTTCTCGATCTCGGCCCCGGTGGTGGCATCGACGTTCTTCCAGTACTGGAAGGCCCGCTCGAGCACGTCGCCGGTCACGCCGCCGAGCAGGTGTCCGGCCACGGTCTTCACGAACGCGGCGCGCTGCTGGTCGTTCCAGACGTCGCGCACGAGCGCCCCGGCCTGCGAGAAGTCATCGTCGTCGGGACGCAGCGTGTAAGCCTGCCGCACCATCGCACCGTCGGCCTCCCAGCCGGGGTCGACCTCGCCGACGTTGTCGGCGTAGCCGCGGCCGAAGGAGTTCGGCGCGTACACCGGGTCGTCGCCGCGGTGCTCGTAGGCCATCGGCCCGTCCTGCGTATAGGTGTTGACCTCGACGCGCGGGCGGTTCACCGGCAGCTGCAGGTAGTTCGCGCCGATGCGGTGCCGGTGCGTGTCGGAGTAGGCGAACGCCCGGCCGAGCAGCATCTTGTCGGGCGAGAAGCCGATGCCCGGCACCAGCGCGGACGGCTCGAACGCGGCCTGCTCGATCTGGGCGAAGAAGTTCTCCGGGTTGCGGTTCAGCGTCATCGTGCCGACGGGGATGAGCGGATAGTCCTCGTGCGGCCACACCTTCGTGAGGTCGAACGGGTTGATGCGGTAGGTCTTGGCATCTTCATACGGCATGACCTGCACCGACAGCGTCCACGACGGGAACTCGCCGCGATCGATGGCGTCGTACAGGTCGCGGCGGTGGAAGTCCGCATCCTCCCCCGCGATGCGCGTGGCATCCTGATCCGTCAGGCCGGCCACGCCCTGGTCGCTGTGGAAGTGATACTTCACCCACGACTTCTCCCCGGCCTCGTTCACCCACATGTAGGTGTGCGAGCCGTAGCCGTTCATCTGCCGGTACGAGGTGGGGATGCCGCGGTCGCCCATGAGGTACGTCACCTGGTGCGCGGACTCCGGGTTCAGGGTCCAGAAGTCCCACTGCATGTTGTTGTCGCGCAGGCCGTTTCCGCCGCGTCGCTTCTGCGAGCGGATGAAGTGCGGGAACTTCATCGTGTCGCGGATGAAGAAGATCGGGGTGTTGTTGCCGACGAGGTCGTAGTTGCCCTCGTCGGTGTAGAACTTCAGCGCGAATCCGCGCGGGTCGCGCCACGTGTCGGGCGAGCCCTGCTCGCCGGCAACGGTCGAGAACCGCGCGAGCATCTCGGTCTTCACGCCCGGCTGGAACAGGCCGGCCTTCGTGTAGGCGGTGACGTCTCCGGTGGTCTCGAAGACGCCGAAGGCACCGGAGCCCTTCGCGTGCACGTTGCGCTCCGGGATGCGCTCGCGGTTGAAGTGCGCCATCTGGTTCAGGAAGTGCACGTCGTGCAGCACGATCGGGCCGTCGGCCCCGACCGTCAGGCTGTTGCGATCACTCGGCGCGGGCGCGCCGGTGTCGGTGGTCGAGCCGATCTCCGCCTCGGAAGACGGATTCTGGGCGACCGAGGTGCCGTCTGTGGGCTCGGGAAGCTGAGGCATGGGATGGGTTCTCCTTCGCGGATCGCGATTGCCGGGCGGATGCGCCCACGATCCAGCGAAGCACTTCCGACTCACCGCGGAAAGGGGGGTTGACGGATGCCGTCGCCTCAGCTCTTCGCGAATGCGCCGACCCTCCCCAGTCAGCCGAGGAGATCGCCCATCTGCTTCGCGATGAGCTCGGTGGCGTACTTGGGGTTCAGCCGCGACAGCTTGTCCATCGTCGCGGCGTCCTTGCCGATCGTCGCGCGGAACCTGCCCTTCGCGATCGCCTCGACGATCACGCGACCCGCTTCGGCCGGCGTCGTGGTCTTGCGGGCGGATGCTGCCGCGTCGCCGTCGGGCATGTCCATCACCACGCCGGAGTTCGCCGCGATGTTCGTGCCGATCGCGCCGGGATAGATCGCCGTCACTGCGACCGACGTGCCCTGGAGTTCGGCGTAGAGCGCTTCGGTGAGCAGGCCGACGGCGGCCTTCGAGGCGCCGTAGACGGCCTGACCGGGCACGGCGGCGTAGGCTCCCATGCTCGCGACGTTGACGATGGCGGCATCCGGTCGCTCGACCAGCACCGGCAGGAACGCCTTGACCATGTGGAGCGTCCCCCAGAAGTTCACGGTCATGACCTTCTCGATCTCCTCGTAGGGGAGGTCGATGATCTTGACGAACTTCTGGATGACGCCGGCGACGTTGACGATGCCGTCGACCGCTCCGTGGATGTCGGCGACGGCAGCCGGCAACGCCTCGACGGCCTCACGGTCGGTGATGTTCACGGTGTGCGTCGACAGGCGGTTGCCTGCCGCGGCGAGCGCCACCGTCTCGGCGAGCCCGTCGGCGTTGAGGTCGACGCCGGCGACCGAGGCCCCGGAGCGCAGAAGCTGAAGGGTGACCTCGCGGCCGATGCCGTTTCCCGCCCCCGTGACGACGAAGACCTTGCCTGCGATGTTCATCCCTGCTCCCATGTGTCGAGGTGCCGATTCCCCTCGACGCTATCGCGTGCGCGGCGGTCGGATAAGGGTCAGATCGCGAACAGTGCGAGGCCGATGGTGCCGGCGTAGATCGCGGGAATGCCGATCCCCTCGAACCCGATGCCGCGCTGATCCCGGATGATGAGCCCGGCGGCGAGCACCGCCGTGATGAGGAGGGTCCCGCCGAGGAGCACGAGGCTCTCGTCGCCGGCGGCGGCATAGATCGTGCCGTCGAGGAAGAAGGCGTCGGCCACGGTGAGGGTGAGCACGTCGAAGACGTTGCCGCCGATGATGTTGGCGACCCCCAGGGTGAGGGCTCCGATGCGGATCGCGGAGATCAGCACGATGAGCTCGGGGAGGGATGTCACCGCCGTCGTCACCGTGAACCCGGTGACCCCGCTCGGCCATCCGGTCGCCGCGATGACCCCGAGGCCGGCCTGCCCGATGACCCACCCGGTCACGCCGACGACGAGCCCGAGCGCCGCGAAGGTGAACCACAGGCGCGAGAGCGGTCCGCTGTGCTCCTGCCCCTCCTCGTCGTCGCGCGTCTCACGCGTGCGGATCGGCGTCCACATCGGGGCCTGGTGCATGCGGCGCTGCAGGTGCAGACCGTAGAAGTAGAAGACCGGGATGAGAACGGTCACCGGATGGATCCAGCCGGCCGTCAGCTGCGGCGTGGCGAAGGCGATGACCGGCAGGCTGAGCAGCGCAACGAGCACGACGGCCTGGAAGAGGTTCTCGATCGACGCCGCCGCGTGCTCGAGATTCGCTCGTCGATACAGCAGATCGGCGATCGCGAGCCAGACGCTCTGCAGGGCGATGCCGCCGATCGGATTCGCCAAGGCGAAGGCCGCGTCGCCCTCGAGCGCGCCGGTGGCGGTCGTGACGATCCCGGGGAGGGAGGTGACCGCACCGAGGAACACCGCGCCGGCGACCGCCTCGCCGAGTCCCGTGCGGTCTGCCAGTTCATCCGCGGCGCGGGCCAGCCGCGAGCCGGCCACGACGACGATGCCGACGGCGGCGACAAGGGCGATGACGCTCGGCCACAGCGGCCACGGTTGCACGGTGACTTCCTCCCTCGGGTGTCTTCCGCCCTCGGGTCGCGGGATTCTTCCCTCGGGTTGCGGTCGAGGATACGGACGGCGACGCGTCCTCACCCCGGACTCCCGCAGCGGCGGCGCCCGTGCTAGCGTGCCCGACCCGCGCGCGCCCGACCGGCGGACACGGCAGAATCGATGCATGGCCGCTCCCAGCCCCCACCTTCTGCCCGACCACGCGTGTCTCATCGTCCACGGCACCGACCGACCCGGAATCGTCGCCGCCGTCTCGGCACTGATCACGCGCCACGACGGCAACATCGTCGCGTTCGACCAGTACTCCGACGACCCGACGGGCGGCGACTACTTCCAGCGCGTGGTCTTCCACCGGCCCGATCTCGCGGCGGCGCTGCCGATGATCGAGGACGACCTCGCGCGCACGCTCGGCGGCGGATTCGACCTGCGATGGTCGCTGACGGACCAGTCGACCCCCAAGCGCATGGCGATCCTCGCCTCGAAGCAGGACCACTGCCTCCTCGACCTCCTGTGGCGCCACCGTCGCGGGGAGCTGCCCGTGACGATCCCGATGGTCGTGTCCAACCACACGACGGCGGCCGAGGACGTGCGCACCTTCGGTGTGCCGTTCTTCCACGTGCCGTCCGCGCCGGGTCCGGACAAGTCCGAATCCGAGGAGAAGATCCTGGAGCTGCTCGTCGGCAACGTCGACTTCGTCGTGCTCGCCCGCTACATGCAGATCTTGTCGGGGGACTTCCTCGAGAAGGTCGGTGTGCCGGTGATCAACATCCATCACTCGTTCCTGCCCGCCTTCATCGGCGCCGACCCCTACAAGAAGGCCAAGGAGCGCGGCGTCAAGCTCATCGGCGCCACCTCGCACTACGTCACGAGCGACCTCGACGAGGGTCCGATCATCGAGCAGGACACCGTTCGTGTGACCCACGCCGACAGCTCGCTCGAACTCGCCCGGCGCGGCGCCGACGTCGAGCGTCAGGTGCTCTCCCGTGCCGTGCTGTGGCACGCGCAGGATCGCGTCATCCGCCAGGGCAATCACACGATCGTCTTCTGATCCCACCCTCGCCGCGGCCTCAGTACACGTACTCCATGAGGTCGGTGCCGAGCACGCGGAAGGCCGCGTGCGCCCGTGAGCGGTGCATGATCGACAGGTCGTCGAAGCACACGATGAGCGCGTAGGAGACACCCGCGCGCGGGCCGGCGAGCACGCCCGCCTCGGCGCGGATCCCGGCGCCGCGACCCGTCTTGTTGATGAAGAGCAGCCCGTGGTCGTCGTTGTCGTGCGCGAACGGATCGAGGCCCGTGGCCGAAGCGACCAGCGACAGATCGTGGTTGCGGCTCAACCACTCCGCGACGTGCGCACTCACCGACGGGTTCACCGCCGACGAGTTCACCAGGGCCGAGAACAGCTCCGACATCTCCGCCGCCGTGCCGAGCGCCACGTGGGGCGCGTCGTCGGGACCGCGGCTGTCGCGGAACCCGTCGAGCAGCGCGGAGCGCGGCATCCCGAGCTGCCCCAGCCGGTTGCGCACCGCCTCGAGCCCGACCCGCTCCAGCAGCACATTGGCCGCCAGCGCGTCACCGGCCGACGCGGCGAGCACGGCGAGATCGCCGAGGCTGAACCTCTGCGCGGCGAGGTGGTGCCAGAGACCGGCCACCGACACCCCATCGGTGCTCGTGCGATCGACGACCTCGGCGGGGTCGAGGCGCCCGTCGTCGAATGCGGCCGCGACCTCGACGAGCAGCGGCACGACGCCGAGGCCGCCGATCGGCAGGGTGATGAAGTCGTCGCCGGAGAGCACCGCGTCACCGCGATCGAGGTCGGTCACGCGCACCGCGACCTTCGCACCCGACTCGGCGAGCTCGTCGAGCGCCGCGAGCGTCGATGCGAACGATCGACGGCCGGCGGCTGCCCGGCGGGGCAGTCGCCTGTCGTGGGGTCTGATCCGACGGGAACTCCGAAGGGGCTCCTCGGTGCCGCGCCTGGGCTCAGGGGGCGTGCCCACGAACGGTGTCCTCTCTGCTCGGGCTCGTGATCACCAGATGGTGACGCGCTTGTCGGGGTCGAGCCACAGCTCGTCCGACTCGGTCACCCCGAACGCATCGTAGAACGCGTCGATGTTGCGCACGATCTGATTGCACCGGAACTCGTTGGGCGAGTGCGGGTCGATCGTCAGCAGGCGGATGGTCTCGGCATCGCGCCCCTTCTGCTGCCACACCTGGGCCCAGCTGAGGAGAAGCCGCTGGATGCCGGTGTAGCCCTCGATGACGGGGGCGGCGTCGGCGATCTCGGGGCCGGCGTCGTCGCTCGCGATCGACAGGGCATAGGCCTTGATCGCGATGCCGAGACCTCCGAGGTCCCCGATGTTCTCGCCGATCGTGAGCGCACCGTTGACGGTGTGCTCATCGGCGAGGCCTCGGGGCACGAGGTGGTTGTACTGGTCGATCAGCACCGCCGTGCGCTCCTCGAAGGCCGCGCGGTCGGCATCCGTCCACCAGTCCCGCAGCGACCCGTCGCCGTCGAAGCGGCTGCCCTGGTCGTCGAAGCCGTGACCGATCTCATGACCGATGACCGCGCCGATGCCGCCGTAGTTCGCCGCCGCGTCGCGGTCCGCGTCGAAGAAGGGATACTGCAGGATCGCCGCAGGGAAGACGATCTCGTTCATCAGCGGGTTGTAGTAGGCGTTGACCGTCTGCGGGGTCATGTACCACTCGTCGCGGTCGATCGGCTGGCCGACCTTCGACAGCTGACGGTCGTGCTCCCACACGTGAGCGCGACGCACGTTGCCGACGAGGTCGGCGGCGTCGATCTCGAGCGACGAGTAGTCCTTCCAGGTCTCGGGGTAGCCGATCTTGGGGGTGAACGCGGCGAGCTTGGCGAGGGCGCGCTCGCGCGTCTCGGGCGTCATCCATTCCAGCGACGAGATGCTCTCGCGATACGCCTCGACCAGGTTGGCGACCAGGTCGTCCATCTCGGCCTTGGCCCGCGGCGGGAAGTGGCGCTCGACGTAGACCTTGCCGATCGCCTCGCCGAGCGCGGCCTCGGTGAGGCTCACGCCGCGCTTCCAGCGCTCCCGGTTCACCGGCACGCCGGTGAGCTGCGTGCCGTAGAAGGCGAAGTTCTCGGCGACGAACGCGTCGGTGAGGAACGCAGCTCCCGCGTGCACGATCTTGAACCGCAGCCACGCCTTCCAGTCATCCAGGCGTTCCTCGACGAGCAGGCCGGCGAGACCCTCCAGGAAGCTCGGCTGCGACACGACGACCTCGGCGAAGGCGTCGGGATGGTTCGGCGCGATGCCCTCGCGCCACGGCACCAGGTCGGCGCCGGCGAGGCCGACCGTCTCGTCCCACGTGCGCAGGTTGTAGGTGGCGACCGCGTCGCGGCTGCGCACGTTGTCCCAGTGGTGCGCGGCCACCTCGGTCTCGAGCGCGAAGACGCGATCGGCGGCATCCGCGGCCCCGGCGACACCGGCGAGGTCGAGGATGCGCTCGACGTGCGCGCGGAAGGCGGTGCGGGTCTCGGCGAAGTTGTCCAGGCGGTAGTAGCTCTCGTCGGGCATCGACAGGCCGCCCTGCAGCACGAACGGCACGTATCGCTGCGGATCGCCCGGATCGGGCTCGACGTAGAGATCGATGATGCCGCCGACGCCGTCACGCTCGAGCACGCCGACGACGCGGAGGAACTCGGGGATCGTCGTCACCTCATCGACCATCGCCAGCTGCGCCGACAGCGGGCTCGCGCCGAGCTCGTTGACGCGGTCGACATCCATGAAGCTGGAGTACATGTCGCCGATCTTGCGGGCCTCGGTGCCCGGGTCGGCGCGCTGGGACTCCTCGATGATGGCGCGCACATCCTTCTCGGCCTGTTCGGCGATCAGGTGGAACGCGCCCCACCGGGCCTTGTCCTCGGGGATCTCGGTGCGGTCCAGCCACGATCCGTTGACGTGACGGAACAGGTCGTCCTGCGGGCGGATCTCGTCGCTGAGCTCGTCGAGCGCGAGACCGGATGCGGGGGCGTCGGTCATGCGTACAGGATAAGCACCGAGTCTGGGTCGTCGGTCGGAGTCTGGGCCGTCGGACGGCGCGTGGGTGTCCGCGGGCGACTCTAGGCTCGGAGCGTGGCCACCGCACGCGACACCCTGAACCGGGACATCCTGCGTCTTGCGGTGCCCGCACTCGGTGCGCTGGTCGCCGAGCCGCTCTTCCTCATCGTCGATTCGGCACTGGTCGGCCATCTCGGCACGACCCCGCTGGCTGCGCTCGGCATCGCCGGGGCCATCCTGCAGACGATCGTCGGGCTCATGGTCTTCCTCGCGTACTCGACCACGCCGGCCGTCGCGCGCCGGTTCGGCGCCGGCGATCCCACGCGAGCGGTCTCGGCGGGCATCGACGGCATGTGGCTCGCACTCGGCCTCGGAGCGCTGCTGGCCCTCGCCGGCTACCTGACGACGCCGTTCCTCGTCGGCCTCTTCGGCGCGACGGAGGCGGTCACCGCCGATGCGGAGACCTATCTCGGCATCTCGATGTGGGGGCTGCCGGCGATGCTCATCGTCTTCGCCGCGACCGGCCTGCTGCGCGGCCTGCAGGACACCGTCACCCCGTTGTGGATCGCCGGCCTGGGCTTCGCCGCGAACGCCCTGCTCAACGCTTTCTTCATCTACGGGCTCGGATGGGGTATCGCCGGATCGGCCGTCGGCACTGTGCTCGCGCAGTGGGGCATGGTGACCGCCTACGTCGTCGTGATCGGCCGCCACGCCCGCCGGCACGGCGCGGGCCTGCGGCCGCAGCGCGACGGAATCTCGGGCAGCGCCCGCTCCGGCGGGTGGCTGTTCCTGCGCACCGTCGCGCTGCGCGTCGCGCTGCTCGCCACCGTCGCCGTGGCCACGACGCTCGGCACCGAGGAGCTCGCCGGGTGGCAGGTGGCCTTCACCATCTTCTCCACCGCCGCGTTCGCCCTCGACGCGCTCGCGATCGCCGCCCAGGCACTCATCGGCAAGGGGCTCGGCGCCGCAGATGAGGCCGGAGTGCGGCGGGTCCTGCAGCGAACGCTCGCATGGGGAGTGGCCTTCGGGGTGCTCGTCGGGCTCGTCATCGGGGCGTCCTCCGGGGTCATCGGGCTCGTCTTCACCGGGGATCCGCAGCTGGCGGCGCTCGTGCAGCCGGCACTCATCGTGCTCGCCGTCGCGCAGCCGGTTGCCGGAGCGGTGTTCGTGCTCGACGGCGTGCTCATGGGCGCCGGGGATGCACGGTACCTCGCGATCGCGGGCGGGTTGAACCTCATCCCCTACGTTCCGGTCCTCGTGGCGCTGAACGTCTTGTCGCTCGCAGGAGCAGCCGGGCTGGCGTGGTTGGCGGTGGCCTTCTTCGGCGTGTTCATGCTCGCGCGCCTTGCCACACTCGGCTGGCGCGTGCGCGGCCGGGCGTGGCTCACCGCCGGGGCGTGAGGGAAGCGACGGAGCGGTCGATCAGCCGGCCGCGTAGCGGCGGCACCACTCGTACATCACGACGGCGGCCGCAGCACCCGCGTTGATCGAGCGCGTGGAGCCGTACTGGGTGATCTGCACGGCGCCGGATGCCGCGGCGAGGGCCTCGGGCGACAGCCCGGGGCCCTCCTGCCCGAACAGCAGCACGCACGCCTCGGGCAGTTCGGCGCGGTCGACCGGCTGCGATCCCGCGACGTTGTCGACCGCGACGATCGGCAGACCCGCATCCACCGCCCATGCGGTGAACGCGGCGACGTCGTCGTGGTGACGCACGTGCTGATAGCGGTCGGTGACCATCGCGCCGCGGCGGTTCCACCGCCGGCGCCCGATGATGTGCACTTCCGCCGCGAGGAACGCGTTGGCGCTGCGCACGATGGAGCCGATGTTGAGGTCGTGCTGCCAGTTCTCGATCGCGACGTGGAACGGGTGCCGCCGGGCGTCGAGGTCGGCGACGATCGCATCCATCGTCCAGTACCGGTAGCCGTCGACCACATTGCGGCGGTCACCATCGGCGAGTAGCTCGCGGTCGTACCGCGGGTCGTCGGGCCACGCCGCCGCGCCGCCCGGCCACGGTCCGACGCCGTGCGCGGTCTGCGGCTCATCCGCGGCGGCCGTTCCGCCGTCGTTCCTCGGCTCTGTCACTCCGAAAGGCTAGCCCGGCCGACGTGCACCAACTCAGGCTGGGAGGTCCGGGGAAACCCTTCCCGGACCGGATTCGCCGCAAACGGCCTCGCGCAGCCTGAGTTGGTGCACGATGCGGGGCGGGACCGGCAATGCCGGACGATGCCGCCCAGGAATGTCGACGGCACCGGGAATGCCCGTGAGCGGAAGGCGGACGGGGGATCAACGCGGCGCCGGGACGCGCGCCTCCTCCCACCGACGTGCACCAACTCAGGCTGGGTGGTTCGGTGAGGCCCCTCCCGGGCGGGAATCGCGGCAAACGGCCTCGCGCAGCCTGAGCTGGTGCACGGTGCGCGATGCGGGGCGGAACGGGGGGCGGAACGGGGGCGGGACGGGGGGCGGAAGGGCGGCGAACCGGGCGGCGGAACGGCGGGCGGGGCGGGGCGGGGTGCCGGTGGGACCGGGCCGGGAGATGCCGGGTGGACCGGACGCGGCGGACGACGCGGGCGTAGGGTGCGGCCATGGTGCACGCCCGACCGATGCCCGACGACGCCGGCCGCCTCGTCGCGTACTACGACGACTTCGCGCGGCGGTGGGCGCACGGCACGTCGCCGCTCTACGAGGACTGGGCGGCCGGGATCGCTGCCGACCTCGAGATGATCGCGCGCATCCGCCGCCTCCCACCTCGCCTGCAGCAGGCGAATCTCCTCTTCGCGGCCGCGCGCTGGGAGGGTGCCCCGCTCGACGACTACGAGAGATGGCGATCGTGGCTCGCCGAGAACTGGGATGCGGTCCTCGCCACCGCGTCGGTCCGCGCCACACAGCCCAACGAAGTCGCGCGGTGCGCGACCCTGCTGCCGATGCTGTCGCGCATTGACGGCCCGGTAGCCCTCCTCGAGGTCGGTGCAGCGGCCGGCCTGTGCCTGCTCCCCGACCGGTACTCGTATCGGTTCCTCTCTCCCGCCGGCGTGCATGACCTGCACCCCGCGGGCGGCCCGAGCGCCGTGCTGCTGGAGTGCCGTATCGACGACGCACGGGATGCCCCCACACGCATGCCTCACATCGAATGGCGCGCCGGCATGGACCTGGCACCGATCGACCCCGCCGACCCCGACGCCGTCGCGTGGCTCGCCACGCTCGTCTGGCCGGGCCCCGATCACGATGCGCGCGTCGCCCGCCTGCGCGGAGCGGCCGCGATCGCCGCGGCGGATCCGCCGCGCGTCGACACCGGCGACCTGCTCGAGCGCGTGACGACCCTCGCCGCCGAGTCCCCCGCAGACGCGACGCTGGTGCTGTTCCACAGCGCGGTGCTCCTCTACCTCGATACACCTTCGCGTGCGCGTTTCGCCAGCCTCGCGCTGTCTCTCGGCGAGCGCCTGGGCCGACGCGTGGTGTGGTTGTCGAACGAGTCGGCCGGCACGTATCCCGAGGTCGACGCGCAGATTCCCGGCGGTGCGGACACGGCCCACCGATTCGTCCAGTCCGTCGATGGGCGCGCCGTGGCCCTCGCCGGACAGCACGGTGGCGTCTACGAGACGCGACCCTTCCTGTGACAACGCCACCTGTAACGACGCCGCCTGTAACGACGCCACCGCGCGTGACGACGCCACCGCGCGTGACGACGCCGGAAACATCCTCTGAGTAGCCTGGAGCGGTGGCCTCTCCCGCCGTCGACGACTACCTGAAGACGATCTACCACCACACCGAGTGGCAGGACGAGCGCATGACGCCGTCCCAGCTGGCCGGCGTGCTCGGCCTCGCCCCGTCGAGCGTGACCGAGATGGTGAAGAAGCTGGCGAGCCTCGGGCTGGTGACCCACCGCCCGTACGGTCCGGTCTCGTTGACGGCGACGGGCGAGCGTCGCGCTGCCGCCATCATCCGCCGGCACCGCCTCATCGAGACGTGGCTCGTGCGCGAGTTCGGCTACGCGTGGGACGAGGTGCACGACGAAGCCGAGGTGCTCGAGCATGCGATCAGCGACCGCCTTCTCGCCGGCATCGACGACCTCCTCGGTCATCCGCTGTTCGACCCGCACGGCGACGCGATCCCGCGGGCCGACGGAACGGTCGTGCGCGAGCCGTTCGTGCTGCTCGCGGATGCGGCGGCCGGCCACACCGGCCGGGTGCTGCGCGTGAGCGACCGCGACGCCGACGTGCTGCGCGTCGCCGAAGCGGCCGGGATGACGGTCGCCACCGAGGTCACCGTGACGGCGGCCGGCGTGCGGGTCGGCGACGCGGAGACGGCGCTGGACGACGACGTGCGACAGGCGGTGTGGCTCAGCGCCTGAGCCGCTTGGTCTTGGCGGCTTTGGCGAAGGGCCAGGCGACGCCGGTCGCGTGCTCGCACACCTCCCAGATGCGCGCGGCGACCTCACGGTCCTGGGTGACGCGCGACGACGTGCCGCGTCGAGGCTCGCCCCGAAGCCGGGCGCGCGGTCCCCAGTACTCGCCCCCGGCGACATCGGATGCCGCCAGCGCGTGCACGAGGGGCTGCGCGCCGACCTCCTTGGACTGGGTGACGGGCGCCTGGATATTGTCGGCGAAGCGCGTCAGCCGGGAGGGATTGTTCACGCCGCGGATGCCGGCGGTGCGTCCGCTGGTGGAGTAGCCCGGATGCGCCACGACGCTCGCGACCGCCACGTCGGCGCCGCGCAGGCGGCGGTCGGCTTCGAACCCGAGCGAGCTGGTCGCGATCTTCGACTGCACGTAGGCGCGCCAGGGCGTGTAGCCCTCGGACAGCTGCGGGTCGACCGGGTCGTATCGCCACATCGAGGTCGACATGCTCCCCACCCACACCATGCGTCCGCCTGCCGCGGCGAGCGCGGGAAGCAGCTCGCCGGCCAGCGCGAAATGGCCGAGCACGTTGGTGGCGAAGACGAGCTCGTTGCCGTCGCGCGTGAGGGTGCGCCGTTTCGGCGGATGCACGATGCCGGCATTCAGCAGCACGCCGTCGAGCGCACCGCGGCTGCGGAGGGTGGCGGCGGCGGCGCGCAGCGAGCCGGAGTTGCTGGTGTCGATGACGAGGGATTCGACCGCATCGCGTCCGGCAGCCTCGGGCACCCGGCGGAAGAGGGCCGCGCGAGCCGCGGCGAGGCGAGCGGGATTGCGCGCCGACATGATCACGTCCGCCCCGGCCCGCACGAGGTGCTCGCACGAGAAGTAGCCGAGACCCGCGTTGGAACCCGTGACGAGGTACGTCCGGCCGGTGAGGTCGGGGAGATGCCACTCGGGTCCACTCACACGACGACCCTATGCCGCACATGCCCGATGCGGAATGGGGCGCGCGGGCGCGTCGCGGTCGGCCTCTCGTCGGACAGCGCGGGCCGCGCCGCATAGGCTGTGCCCATGCGTACCCGTGACGAGGTCGAATGCTGGCTCACCGACATGGACGGCGTGCTCGTCCATGAGAACACCCCCATCCCCGGCGCATCCGAGCTTCTCCAGCAGTGGCGGGATCTCGGAGTGCCGTTTCTCGTTCTCACGAACAATTCGATCTTCACGCCGCGCGACCTCAGTGCGCGACTGCGCGCATCCGGTCTCGTCGTGCCCGAGGAGGCCATCTGGACCTCCGCCCTCGCGACCGCGGACTTCCTGCGCTCGCAGATGCCGGGCGGCAGCGCCTTCGTCATCGGCGAGGCGGGCCTGACGACCGCTCTCCACGAGGCCGGGTTCATCATGACCGAGACCGATCCGGACTACGTGGTGATCGGCGAGACGCGCAACTACTCCTTCGAGGCGATCACGAAGGCGATCCGCTTCATCCGCGGTGGCGCCCGGTTCATCGCCACCAACCCCGATGCGACCGGCCCCTCGGTCGAGGGCGTGCTGCCGGCGACCGGGGCGATCTCGGCCCTCATCTCCAAGGCGACGGGCAAGGAGCCGTATGTCGTCGGCAAGCCGAACCCGATGATGTTCCGCTCGGCCCTGAACCGCATCGGCGCGCACTCCGAGAACACCGGCATGATCGGCGACCGGATGGACACCGACGTCGTGGCGGGGATCGAAGCGGGCCTGCACACCGTGTTGGTGCGCACCGGCATCTCCGATGACGCCGAGATCGAGCGCTATCCGTTCCGCCCCGACGAGATCCTGGACTCCGTCGCCGAACTGCTCGCCGACGACCCGATCGAGGCCGAGATGCCCGAGGGCGAAGTCACCCACGGGCTGTGACGCTCGGGCTCCCCACCGCCCAGAGCGGCTGCGGCAGGTCGCCGGTGAGCACCCACGCGCCGACCCAGCGGTTCTTGTAGAGCACCGGATTGTGGCTCGAGACCGTGCGGGCGTTCCGCCAATGCCGGTCGAGCGACGCGCCGCGCGCCGTGGATGAGGCACCCAGCGCGTCGAACAGGCGCGATGCGATCGTCTGCACCGCACCGGTGGCGAACGACTGCGCCTGTGCAGCCCGGATCTCCGCGATCGCGTCGGCCGCCCGCGCGCGCTCTCGCAGCGCCTCGTCACCGGGGTCGTCGCGCACCGCTCGCGCGGCGGCGACGGCGTCGTCGACGGCGCCTGCCACGGCGTGCACCGTCGACTCGACCGCGTAGGCGGAGGCCGCGAGCTCACCGATCAGAGCCTGGATCTGCACGTCGTCCTGCGCGCGATCGGCCGTTCCGTGGCTGTACACCCGCGCTCGCGACCGCACCGCATCCGCCGCATCGGAAACCGCCCGATGCGCGATCCCCGCCAGCACGCTCAGCAGCACCAGCTGGTAGAGCGCCGTCTGGTATCCGAAGCGTTCGGCCACCGGCAGCACGTCGGCGGCGTCGACAACGGCGTCATCGAACACGATGGTGCCGGTCCCCGTGCCTCGCTGCCCGAATCCGTCCCAGTCGTCGCTCACGCTCACCCCGGGCTGATCGAGCCGCACGAGCACCGCGACATCGACGCCGTCCGCAACACGATGGGCGACCGCGTCGGTCCATTCCGCGAAGATGCTACCGGTGGTGTAGAACTTGCGTCCACGCACCCGCAGGGTGCCGTCGACGTCGACGCGCAGCTCGGTGCCCGCGCGTGACGTGGTCGATCCGGATGCTTCGCTCCACGCGTTGCCGGTGGTCTCGCCCTCCACCACCCGCCGGATCCACCGGTCACCGAACCCGCGGTCGGTCGTGGTCAGCGCCTGCTCGACGAGGGCGAAGTGGCCGCGGAAGATCTGCGGCACGTTCGCGTCGGCGGCCGCGATCGCGATCAGCAGCGGCGTGAGGCTCGCCCAGTCGGTACCGAGCCCGCCGTCCTCGACGCTGACGCGCGCGCGTCCGATGCCGAGGTCGCGCAGCTCGCGCACCGCCTCGAACGGCAGATCTCGCCCGCGGTCACGAGCTGCCGCCTCCTCGGCGATGCGCTCCACTGTCGGGCGGAACCGTTCCTCGAGGTCTCGCGGCACCGCCGCCCACACCTGGTCGGTGAAATCCGTGCGGAGAGGGGCCGCCACCGTCTGGCCGTTCACGTGTACAGGGAGATCGGCTGGACGGCACCGGTGAGAAAGTGGGCTCCCACTTCGAGTTTCTTGTAGTCGACCGGGTCGTGCAGGGAGTGCGTGCGGATGTTGCGCCAGTGCAGGTCGAGACCCACGCGGCTCGCCGTCGAACTCGTGCCGGTCGCTTCGAACACGCGGTGGGCGACGTCGGTGGCGGTGTCGCTGGCGACCACCTTGAGCTGCGCGACCTCGACGGCAAGTCGTGCGCGGTCCTTCGCGGAGACGTCGGCGCCGAGGGCGATGGTCTCGTCGAATCGGCGGTTCACCCGATCGGCGAGCGCCGACACCGCAGCCGTCTTCGACACGAGCTCGCCATAGAGACGTCGGACGAACGGGTCGTCCCGGTAGGTGGAGGCCTCGGACAGGAACCACGCGTTCGGCCGCGCAACGGTCAGGTCGCGCGCCTGCGCGAGCGCGCCCTCCGCGATTCCGAGGTAGAGATTGCCGAACATCAGCTGGATGCCGGGTGTCACGAAGCTCTGGATCGGCTCGTCGGTGCCGAACCCGAGAACATGCTCCGGGTCGACGCGCACGTTTCGGTAGGTCACGGTGTTGCTGGCCGACAGCCGCTGGCCCAGGTTGTCCCAGTCGTCCACGAGCTCGACGCCGGGATGCCCATGGGGGAGCACCAGGTAGGCGAACGCTCCCGCGTCGGGGCCGTCTTCGACAACAGCGTTGATGAGCAGCGCCTCACCGACTCCCGACCCGGTGGAGTACCGCTTGAAGCCGTCGAGGCGGTAGCCGTCGCCGTCCACCGTGAGCGTCAGGTTCGGATCCACCGGGTTGACCGAGTCGCCCCAGATCCAGCGGCCGTCGATCGAGGAGCGGAACCAGCGCTCCCGCTCGTCGGGCGCGGCGACCAGCGCGATGTTCGCCTCGTTGATGTAGTGGTATCCGAGCAGCTGCGCGATCGAGGCGTCGCGTCGGGCGATGATGCGCACCACCCTCGCGGCGGTCTCCCACTGGGCCCCGCCGCCGCCGAACTCGACGGGATCGAGCAGGGTCGTGAGAGCGGCATCCTGCAGCAGCCGAGCCTCGGCGAACGGCTGCGCGTTGGCGCGGTCCCGGGCGAGGGCGTCGGCGCCGAGCGTCTCGGCGACGGCCTCGGCCACGGCATCCCATCGCGCGAGCTCCGCGTCGGTGGCGGTGCCCGACCAGTGGGTACGGGGCGGGGCGAGGCTGGTGGTGGCGGTCATGCGTTTCTCCTCAGACGGTGGTGGGAACGAGGGATGCGCCGCCGTCGGCGGCGGTGCGCGAACCGGCGAACGCACCCCGATACGCGTGCGCCGGGTGCCACTCGGGCACCACGGCGCTGCCGGAGAGCCGCTCGCGCAGCGTGGCGCCGGGGCGGGCGTCGGCGGCGAGAAGACCCCGCCGACGCAGCTCAGGCGTGAGGTGCTCGGCGATGTCCTCGAACGTGCCGGGCGTGATGACGTAGGCGAGGTTGAATCCGTCGACCCCGCCGACGTCGACCCATCTCTCCAGCTCGTCGGCCACGGTGGTCGGGCTTCCGACGATGACCGCGCCGATGCCGCCGATGCCGACGTACTCGGCGATGTCGCGCGGTGTCCACTCGCGGGTGGGGTCGGCCTTGGTGAAGATCGACAGGGCGGAGCGGGCGGCATCCGTATCGACGTACCGGAGCGGCTCGTCGGGGTCGAGCGCGGCGAGGTCGATCCCCGACCAGCCGCCGTACAGAGCGAGAGAGCCCTCGAGCGAGACGTACCGACGAAAGTCGTCGCGCTTCGCTCTCGCGAGCTCGTCCGTCTCGGCGACGATGACGGTGGCGAGGGTGAGGATCTTCACGTCGTCACCATCGCGCCCGGCGGCGCGGGCCTTGTCACGGATGCCGTCGGTGGTGCGGCGGGTGAGTTCGGGGGCAAGCCCGTTGATGAAGATGGCCTCCCCGTGGCGAGCGGCGAACTCCTGCCCACGGGGCGACGCGCCCGCCTGGAAGATCACGGGGGTGCGCTGGGGCGACGGCTCGCCGAGGTGGATGCCGGGCACGTCGAAGTGCTCACCGCGATGGTCGATCGGGTGCACCTTCTCGGGGTCGGTGAAGACACCGGTGTCACGATCGCGGAGCACGGCGCCGTCTTCCCACGATCCCTCCCACAGCTTGTAGACGACATCCAGGAACTCGTCGGCGATGCCATAGCGGTCGTCGTGCGCGATCTGGTCGCCGAGTCCGAGGTTGCGCGCGGCGCTGGCGAGGTAGGACGTCACGACGTTCCAGCCGATTCGGCCGCCGGTGAAGTGGTCGAGCGTCGTGAGCGTGCGCGCCAGCGCGTAGGGCTGGGCGTACGTCGTCGCGACCGTCACTCCGAAGCCGAGACGCTCGGTGACCGCCGCCATCGCCGGGATCTGCAGCAGCGGATCCCCGACGGGCACCTGCGCGGCGTCGCGCAGGGCGGGCGCGACGGAGTCGCGGTAGACGTCGTACACCCCGAGCACGTCAGCCAGGAAGACCGCGTCGAAACCGCCTCGTTCGAGCAGCTTCGCCAAGTCGATCCAGTAGTCCAGGCGGTGATACTCGTCCGCTCGGTTGTCGGGATGCCGCCACAGGCCCGGCGCCTGGTGGGTCACGCAGCTCATCTCGAACGCGTTGAGGATGATCGGCTTGGTCACCGGGCACCTTCCTTCCTGCGCCGAAAGCGGCGCGCCGCGGGAACGCTATCAACGGTCCCTCACGACGGGAGACGAGCCCGACACACGCCGACACGCTGCGACACAGGACGTCACACGATGTCGCCGTCTTACGAGAGGGCATGCTGCGCCGGTATCGCTCGCTCCACAATGTCCTCTCGTGCGGCCCTCGCCGCGCACCGCATCCATCCGAGAGGCTCGCCATGTCCGATTCGTCACGCCGCGCACGCACGCTGCGCAGGTTCGCCGTCCCCACCGTCGTCGCCGCCTCCGCGGTCATGCTGGCCTCGTGCGCCGGCGGCGACGCCGACGCATCGGACGCTGCCGGCGAGCAGGAGCTGACCGTGCTGCTCATCTCATCGCACGAGGGCGCCTCCGACCTCCTCGCGGAGCGCTACGAGGCCGAGACGGGGGTGCGCATCAACCCGGTGATCGTCCCCTACGACGAGATCGGCAACACCCTGGCGCTCGACCAGCAGTCGGGCGCGAACACGATCGACGTTGCGGCGCCCTGGTACGTCTCGATCGGAGACCTGGCTGACTCCGGCTCGATCCAGGACCTCACCGACTGGATCGCGAGCGACCCCGCCGCCGACGAAGACGACTTCATCCCCTCGATCTACGATCCGTACACCCTGGTGGAGGATCGCCGGTACGGGCTGCCGTTCGACGGCGACACCCACGTGCTCTTCTACAACACCGAGATCCTGCAGCGGAACGGCTTCGACGCTCCGCCCGCGACATGGGACGAGTACGTCGAGCAGTCGCGCGTGATCACCGAGAACGAGGGAGCCGACGGCGTCTACGGCAACGTGATCTTCGGCCAGAAGTCCCCGCTCATCCTGGGAGCGAGCTTCGCCAACCGCCTTGCGGGGTTCGGTGGCGAGTTCGTCGACGACGCGGGCGCACCCGTGATCAACTCCCCGGAGGCCGTGGCGGCAGCGCAGTCCCTGGCCGACGCACTGGAATCCGCCTACCCCACACCCACCGAGACCGCCTTCGGCGAAGGCAACTCCGCGTGGTACGCGGGCAACGCGGCGTTCATCGAGAACTGGACCGACCTCGGCGTGGGCTCGCAGATCAACCCCGACTCCACGGTGGCCGACGGCTGGGGCGTCACGCTGCTCCCCGTCGGCGGGGAGAACACCCAGGCGCGCGCATCGCTCGTGGCCGGGTTCACCTGGGTGATCGCGGCCCACACCGACAAGACCGAGCTCGCGCGGGACTTCATCCAGTGGGCAGCCTCGAGCGAGATCAACGAGGAACTGCTCGTCGCCGACCCGCAGACCGGTATCGACCCCAACCGCATCTCCTCGCTCGAGAGTGAGGCGTACGGACAGGCCTATCCCGACCTGCAGCGCGTCAACCGCGCCACCCTCGACGGCGCACTCGCCTGGCCCACCGGCAAGAACGCCACGCAGGCGGCCGAGGTGCTCACCGACGAGCTCGCCAAGCTCGTCGCGGGTGAGGTCACCGCGCAGGAGGCACTGGATGCCGCGCAGGCGGAGTGGGAAGAGCTCCTTGGCTGACGCATCCGCGACGGTGCGCCCACGGCGCCTCCCTCGGGGGCCGGCGTGGGCGCACCGCCTGTTCGTCTCACCGAGCGTGCTCGCGCTGCTCGTGCTCGGGGCGTATCCGCTGCTGTTCATCGTGGCTGCCGCGTTCACGGAATCGTCTCTCGGCAGGCCGTTCCAGGAGTTCGTCGGCACGGCCACGTTCGAGCAGGTGCTCACAGATGCCGACGCCGTCGCGTCACTGTGGCGCACCCTCGCATACGCCCTGGCGGTATCGTCTGCGAGCGTCGTGCTCGGGGTGGTCGCGGCGCTCGCGCTCCACGGCGCGGTGCGGAGCGGGGCGCTCGTGCGCACGCTCCTCCTCCTCCCGCTCATCACACCTCCCGTGATCGTGGGCACGCTCTGGAAGCTCATCTACAACCCCGGGGGCGGGCTCCTCGCGACCCTCTTCAAACTCATCGGGCTGCCCTCCGAGACCATCGCGCCCCTGTCGTCGACGCTGTGGGCGCTCCCGGCGATCGCCGTCGCCGACGTCTGGGAGTGGACGCCCCTCGTGGCTCTGCTGGTGTTCACGGCACTCCTCGCCCAGGACCCGCAGACGCTCGAGGCCGCATCGCTTGACGGCGCACACGGGTTCGGCACGTTCCGCCACATCACCCTGCCCGCCGTTTCCGGGGTCGTCGCGGCGGCCTTCTTCATCCGGCTGGTGCTCGCCTTCAAGGTGTTCGACCTGGTCTTCATGAT
Source organism: Microbacterium sp. MTN4-26 (assembly GCF_042846595.1). NCBI lineage: Bacteria > Bacillati > Actinomycetota > Actinomycetes > Micrococcales > Microbacteriaceae > Microbacterium > Microbacterium sp. MTN4-26. The sequence goes on along the minus strand of NZ_BTGO01000007.1, from coordinate 84,257 downwards.
GACCTCCGGCGGCCCCGGACAGGCCACGACCACCACGTCGTATCTCATCTACCAGGCGGCGCTGCGGGAGTTCGACGTGGGCAAGGCGGCCGTCATCACGCTTCTTCTGGCCGTGCTCGTGACGGCGGTCACCATCCCCGTCGCTCTCGTGGCTCGACGATGGCAGGTGAATCATGAGTGACCGCATCCTCGACCGGCCACGCCGCACGACCGGATCCCGCGGCGCAGCAGCCACGGTGGTGCTCGCGGTGCTCCTCGCCTTCTTCGTGACGCCCTTGCTCTACCTCGTGTCGGTCTCGCTCATGGGACGGGACGAGACCGGTCAGGGGGTGCTCGTGCCCGCCGTCCCGCAGTTCTCGAACTGGGTGGATGTGCTGACCGGCTCGGACCTGCTGCAGGGCATCGGGAACTCCCTCGTGGCCGCTATCGGCGGCGCGACCCTCACCCTGGCGATCGCCCTGCCCGGAGCCTGGGCGATCGTGCGGTTCCGCACCGGTGGAACCACCCTCGCCGGCACGCTGATGAGCCCCTGGCTGCTGCCGCCGATCGTCGCGGTCGTGCCGCTGTTCACCCTGCTCCGCGTGATCGGGGCCAACAACACCCTGTGGGGCCTCACCCTCGTGTACGCCCTGGTGAACGTGCCGGTCGCGATCTGGCTGCTCGAGGGGTTCCTCCGGAAACTCCCCAGCGAGATCGAGGAGGCCGCCCGGCTGGACGGCGCCGGGTCGTTCCGGGTGCTCACGTGGATCGTGACCCCGCTGGTCGCTCCGGCGCTGGCGGCCATCGGCATCATCGTCGGGGTGCTGAACTACAACGAGTTCCTGCTGGCGACCTTCCTCACGCAGAACCCCGACGCGCAGACGCTCCCGGTGGTGCTCTCGCTGTTCTACGGCGAACGCACGCCCCATTTCGGCAAGATCGCCGCCGCATCCGTCATCGGCGTGCTGCCGGTGTTCGCTGCCGCCGTCTTCTTCCAGCGCTGGCTCGTCGGCGGGCTGACCTCCGGCGCCGTGCGCTGAGCCGTCACCCGCCCCTCGTCGTTCACAACTCCGCAAGAATCTGCGTCGCGACGCTCTCTGGGGGTTGTCGGGGCTGTGACCGGGCGATATTGCGGAGTTATGAACGGCGGATGGGGCGGCGCAGGCGACGCGACTGAACTCGGACGCGACGTCGGCGGGCGCGCGTAGGGTCGGCGGCATGGGTGCACTCGACGACGGGGAGCGCGTGGTCGTGGCCGACGCCGTGGCGTGGCGGGCGTGGCTGGTCGAGAACCACACCACCTCGACGGGCGCGTGGCTGGTGCGCGCGTCCCGGGTCCGACGTCACCGTCGTCGCGTACGAAGACGCGATCCGGCAGGCGCTGTGCTTCGGATGGATCGACGGCCCCACCCGCTCGTTCGACGAGCGCCTCGGCGGCCTGTGGTTCTCACCGCGCCGGCCGCGCAGCGGCTGGGCGGCGACGAACAAGGCACGCGTGGTCGACCTCGAGGCCACCGGCGAGATGACCGACGCCGGACGGCGGGCGATCGCCGTCGCCCGCGAGAACGGATCGTGGAGCGTGCTGGACAACTCCGAGGCGCTCCGCGAGCCCGACGACCTCGCGGCCGCCCTCGACGCCGACGGCGCGGCTCGCGCCGCGTGGGATGCATTCCCGCCCTCGGCGCGCAAGTTCGGCATCGCTCAGGTCGATCTGGCGCGGCGCCCTGCCACGCGCCTGGCCCGCATCACGAGCATCGTCACCGCCGCCCGGGAAGGAAGGCGCCCCTCATGAGCGAGTTCGAACAGACTCTGCTGCTGGGAAGCTCCGCGGTGATCCTGCTGGGCACGCTCATCACGTGGATCGTCGTCTGGATCCGCCGTCGCGACGACTGAGATGCGTCAGGAGACCGCGGCGAGCGCCGGGTAGTCGGTGTACCCCTCAGCGGTGCGGCCGTAGAAGAGCTCGGGGCGCGGTTCGTTCAGGTCGGCGCGCTGCTGCCAGCGGTGCACGAGGTCGGGGTTAGCGATGACGGGGCGCCCCACGCCGACCGCGTCGGCCCAGCCCTCGGCGACGAGGGCCTCGGCCTCCTCCCGCGTGGTGGGGGACGAGAACCCGGAGTTCAGGATCACCGGTGCACCGACGCTGCGGCGGATGCGCTGCACGAGGTCGCCCTGGGGGTGGGCGTGGAGGATGTCGACGAACGCCAGCCCGAGGGGCGCGAGCCCCGCTGCGAGAGCGGCGTAGGTCGCGTGCGCGTCGGCGTCGTCGGTCTCGAGGACGCCCTGGATGTTGTGCTGCGGCGACAGGCGGATGCCGGTGCGGTCCGCGCCGATGGCGGCGGCGACGGCTGCCGTCACCTCGACGGCGAAACGCGCACGCGCCTCGGGCGAGCCCCCGTAGGCGTCTTCGCGCCCGTTGGAGGCGGGCGAGAGGAATTCGTGCACGAGGTAGCCGTTCGCGCCGTGCACCTCGACGCCGTCGAACCCGGCCGCGACCGCGTTGCGTGCGGCCTGCGCGAACTGCGCGATCACGGCGGGGATCTCGTCGGTCTCCAGCGCGTGCGGGACGGGCATGTCGACCTTGCCCTCGGGGGTTCGCGTCTGTCCCGGAGCCGGCAGGGCGCTCGGCGCGACGATCCGCTCGGTGCCGGTGATCGCGGTGTGCGAGACACGACCGCCGTGCATCAGCTGCATGACGATGACGCCGCCGGCGGCATGCACCGCGTCGGCGACCAGGCGCCAGCCCTCGATCTGCTCGGGCGTCTCGATGCCCGGCTGGCCGGGGTAGGACATGCCCTCCGCGACAGGCCACACGCCCTCACTGACGATGAGCCCCTGCCCGGCGCGCTGCCGGTAGTACTCGACCATCGCGTCGGTGGGCACGCCGTCGGCACCGGCGCGGGTGCGGGTGAGCGGCGCCATCACGACGCGGTTGGCGAGGTGCAGCGATCCGAAGGTCGCGGGAGAGTAGAGATCCATGGTGACCGCCAACGACCCCACCGCGGTGCCGTATTCCCGAGCCGGGACCTACTGCGGAGCGAGCCCCAGGTCATCGAGATCGACGGCGGCCAGCCACTGCAGGCCTTCCGCCTCGACCGCGGCCTGCGCACCCGTCTTGCGGTCGACGATGACCGCGACCGCGACGGGCTCGGCGCCCTCTCGCCGCAGGGCCTCGACCGCCTTGAGCGCCGACTGACCGGTGGTGGAGGTGTCTTCGACGACCACGACGCGCTTGCCGGCGACATCCGCCCCCTCGACCTGCCGCCCGCGCCCGTGGTCCTTCGGCTCCTTGCGCACGACGAACGCGTCGAGCGGTGCGTCGGTGCGGGCCGACTCGTGCATCACGGCGTTGGCGATGGGATCCGCCCCCAGCGTGAGACCGCCCACCGCGACGATGCCGTCGACGTCGCGGATGAGGTCGAGCATGATGCGCCCGATCGCCGGCGCCGCACGGTGGTCGAGCGTGAGCTTGCGCATGTCGACGTAGTACGACGCCTTCTTGCCGCTGGAGAGGGTGAAGTCGCCGTGGAACACGGCCTCGGCCTTGATCAGCGCGATGAGGTTCTGCCGGTCGATCTCGAGGTCTGCGGTGGAGGCGGCGGTCATGGTGTCGAGTCTAGGAGAGTCGGCGGGCGCGCCTAGGCTGGAATCCATGCGCCTGGCCACCTGGAACGTCAACTCGATCCGCGCCCGCGTCGACCGCATCGTCGACTTCGCCGTCCGCGAGCACATCGACGTGCTGGCGATGCAGGAGATCAAGTGCAAGGAGGAGCAGTTCCCCTACGAGGCGTTCGAAGCCGCCGGATTCGAGGTGCGCGCACACGGCTTCTCCCAGTGGAACGGCGTCGCCGTCGCCAGCCGCGAACCCATGACCGACGTCGAGACCGCCTTCCCGGGCATGCCCGGGTTCGCGAAGGGGCACGAGGGGCCGGATGCGCCGCAGGAGGCGCGCGCCATCGGGGTGACCACCGCCGGCGTGCGGGTGTGGAGCCTGTACGTGCCGAACGGCCGGGGCCTCGGCGATCCGCACTACGACTACAAGCTGCACTGGCTCGCCGCCCTCGAGAAGCACACGCGAGACGTGCTCGCGGCCGACCCCGACCTGCCCCTCGCGCTGGTCGGCGACTACAACATCGCGCCCACCGACGCCGACAACGGAGACCCCGCGATCGTGCCGGGCTTCTCCACGCACGTGTCGCCGCCGGAGCGGCAGGCCTTCGCATCCCTCACCTCCGCGGGCGTGGTCGACGTGGTGCGCCCGCTCATCCCCACCGGCTACACGTACTGGGACTACAAGCGGCTCCGCTTCCCCCGCAACGAGGGCCTGCGCATCGACTTCATCCTCGGATCGGAGACCTTCGCCGACGCGGTGACGGGCGCATCCATCCATCGCGACGAGCGCAAGGGCGAGGGGCCGAGCGATCATGTGCCGGTGGTCGTCGATCTCGACCTCGACGGCGCGGAAGACGACGACCGCCCGATGATCTTCTGACACGCTCCCGGGGTTGTGGCACCGCGGACGGCTCGGGAAGCTGGTCGCATGAAGCCGCTCGCGCGTGTCCTGCTCTCCGTCCTCACCGTTGCGCTCGTGGGCGCCGTCGCCGTGCTGGCCGCCTTCGTCGTCGGCGTCCGAACGAAGAATCCGTCCGTGCTGCGGGCGGCCCGCGTGATCCAGCGCGACGTGATGAACCGCGGCGCGATGCGCACCGCCGGCACGACGGAGTCGCCGTGGACGATCATCCGTCACCGCGGCCGCAGGTCGGGAACGGTCTACGAGACCCCCATCGGCACGCACCGGGAGGGCGACCTCTTCTACGTCACCATCCCCTACGGCCCGGGCACGCAGTGGCTTCGGAACGTGCTCGCCGCAGGAGGTGCGACGCTGATCACGCGCGGCGAGGAGATCGAGGTCGTCGATCCGCGGGTGGTGCCGATCGAGACCACGCCGATGGCGCAGAAGGATCGGGCGGCGATCGCGATCTTCGGGGTCACCGACGCGCTCGTGCTGCGCGTCGCCTCATCCGGCCACGCGTGACCGGGCTCATTTCGCCGACGTCGTCGGCGTCGGCGCGGGGTCCGGCGTCTCCTCCGGTTCGGGCGTGCAGTCCAGCGGGGCGGAGTTGCCGCTCTCGGTGAAGTCCTCGCACGTGAGGAACGCCTTGTGGTTCAGGCCCAGCAGGAACGACGCCACCGCCACCCCGACCACGACCAGCGCGATCAGCCACTTCGTGCTCACGCGCGTCTCGTCGCCGAACTCCGGCCACACGATCCGCACGAGCAGCCACAGCGTGAACGGCAGCCCGATCAGCACAGCGAGGATCGCACCGAGATCGATGAGGAAGACGAAGAGGTCCTCCTCCTCGTCGTTGATGAAGAACATCAGCGCCAGCCACACGCTCGGAAGCAGCAGCAGGAACGCGCGCAGCAGCCGCACGCCGACGGGGCGACGCTCGACGAGCACGAAGACGAACGCCGCCGTGGCCGCCGCCCAGACGGCGAGCAGCTGGTCGAAGAACAGGTCCCCCCACGCGCCGAGGGTGAAGGCGGGCCACCAGACGACGACCGCCATGCCGACCATGGCGACGCCGACGCGGCCGTCCTGACGGCGTGACGTCGACGCTTCGCGATGCTCGCGGCGGCGACGCGTTCGGTCGTTCATCCGGCTCCCCTCCCCCGCACAGTCAACCAGCACATCCCGCCCCGCCGCGGGATCTCCGCCGTCCGAGGGATGTCCGCCGCCGATGCCGCCCGTACGGTGGAGGAATGTCCGCCCTCGACAGCGCGCGCGGTGTGCGCGCGACCACCCGCGCATCGCTGCGGTCAGATGTCTGGCTCGCCGCGGGACTGTTCATCGCCGCCGTGCTCAGCATCGCGCTGAACTCCGTCGCCGGGATCTTCGGCGGCGATGCCCCCGGCCCCGAGTGGGGCCTCGTCTACGCGCTCGCCCTCACCGCCCCGCTCGCGGTGCGGCGGCGCTATCCCGCCACGGTCGCGATCGCCGTCGCCGTGACGTACTTCGTGGGCATGACCGCCCGCATTCCCGAGGTCTACGTCGGCAACATCGCCATCTTCGTGAGCTTCTACACCGTCGGCGCGTGGCTTGTCGATCGCCGGCGAGCCACGATCGTGCGCACGGGCATCATCGCCGGCATGTTCGTGTGGCTGATCGTCACGACCTTCCGCGCCGCGATCGACCCCTCCGACGAGGCGCTGTCGCAAGCCGGACTGTTCTCGCCCTTCGCGGCCTTCATGATCCTGCAGTTCCTCATCAACGCCGCCTTCTTCGGCGGCGCCTACTACATGGGCGAGCGCGCCTTCACCGCCGCCGAGCAGCGCACCGCCCTCGAGCAGCGCACACGTGAGCTCGAGCGCGAGCGCGAGGTGACGACGGCGCAGGCGGTCGCCCTCGACCGGGTGCGCATCGCCCGCGAACTCCACGACGTCGTCGCCCACCACGTCTCGGCGATGGGGGTGCAGGCCGGTGCCGCACGCGCGGTGCTCGATCGGGACCCCGCCGCCGCCCGCGCCGCCCTCGCGGGCGTGGAGGATTCCGCCCGCGGCGCCCTGTCGGAACTGCGGCACCTGCTGGAGACGCTCCGCACCGACGACGCCGAGCCGGTCGACGGCTCCACCCTCACCCTCGCCGGCCTCGGCGACCTCGTCGCCCACGCCCGCGACCACGGACTGCCCACGACACTCACGACGGTCGGGGAACCGCATCCGCTGACCGCCGTCACCGAGGTGAGCCTGTATCGCATCGCCCAGGAGGCGCTCACGAACGCGCGCCGCCATGGCGGCCCCGGCGCCACCGCCGAGGTGCGGCTGCGCTACACCGACGACGGCGTCGAGCTCGAGATCACCAACACCGGACGAACCGTCCTGTCACCGCGCTCCGGGCTCGGCATCGTGGGGATGCGCGAGCGCGCGGCCGCGATCGGCGGCACCCTCACCGCCGCGCCCCGCGAGCGCGGCGGGTTCCTCGTGCGCGCGCACGTGCCCATCACCGCGGAGGTCGCCGCGTGATCCGGGTGCTGCTGGTCGACGACCACGCCGTCATGCGCGCGGGGTTCCGCATGATCCTCGAGGCGACGGGAGAGATCGACGTCGTCGGCGAGGCCGGCACCGGCGCCGAGGCGATCGCCGCCGCATCCGCCCTGCACCCCGACGTGATCTGCATGGACGTTCAGATGCCCGACATGGACGGCATCGAAGCCACCCGACGGATCGTCGCGGGCGCCGCCGACGGACCGGCGATCGTGATCGTGACCACCTTCGACCGCGACGACTACCTCTTCCGCGCCCTGTCGGCCGGAGCGAGCGGGTTCGTGCTCAAGAACGCCGGCCCCGAGGAGCTCGTGCACGCCGTGCGCGTGCTCGCCTCGGGCGACGCGCTGCTGGCCCCCGAGGTGACCCGTCGCGTGATCGCGCGCTTCGCGGGCACGGATGCGGCCACCGACGCCACGCCGTCGGATGCACCGCCCGCGGCAGCGTCGTCCGCGGCGGCGTCGGCGGCATCCACTTCCTCCGGCGCGGGCGGTGCGGGCGGCGTCGCGGGCACGCCGGATGCCGTGCCGGCGGCGGAGCTGACCGAGCGCGAGGCCGAGGTGCTGCGGTTGGTCGCGCAGGCGCTGAGCAATGCCGAGATCGCCCAGCGCCTCTACATCGGCGAGGCGACGGTGAAGACGCACGTCTCGAACGTGCTGCAGAAGCTCGGCGCCCGCGACCGCGTCGCGGCCGTCGTCTACGCGCACCGGCACGGCCTGGTCTGATCCTCCTCCCCGGGACGGAGGCGACGACCCGCCCACGGGGGGATGTCCACATCGGCCCGGGTTTGTAGCGTCGGTGTCGGTGGAAGATCTCCGCCGGAAGGAGCGCGACATGCTGCGACTGCAGGGCCTCACCAAGAGCTACGGCGAGCGCCGGGTGCTCGACGACGTCACGTTCGACGTCGCCGCCGGACGCCTGACCGGATTCGTCGGCGGCAACGGCGCCGGCAAGACCACCACGATGCGCATCGTGCTCGGTGTGCTCGGCGGTGACGCCGGAACCGTGACGCTCGACGGCGCGACGGTCACCTCCGCCGACCGACGGCGGTTCGGGTACATGCCCGAAGAGCGCGGCCTGTACCCGAAGATGAAGGTGCTCGAGCACATCGTCTATCTCGCCCGCCTGCACGGCTTCGGCAAGGCAGACGCCGAATCGCGCGCGCGTGCACTGCTGGAAGACCTCGGTCTCGGCGAGCGCCTCGGCGACAACATCGAGACGCTGTCGCTCGGAAACCAGCAGCGCGCACAGATCGCCGCAGCCCTCGTGCACGACCCCGACGTGCTCATCCTCGACGAGCCCTTCTCGGGTCTCGACCCGCTCGCCGTCGAAGTGGTCGCCGCCGTCCTGCAGGAGCGGGCCGCCGCGGGCGCATCCGTGCTGTTCAGCTCGCACCAGCTCGACGTCGTCGAGCGGCTGTGCGACGACCTCGTCATCATCGCCGGCGGCACCATCCGGGCCAAGGGCGCACGCGACGAGCTACGGGCCGCCCACGCGCAGCGCCGCTACGAGCTCGTCTCCACCGGCGACGCCGGGTGGCTGCGCGACGAAGAGGGCGTCGAGGTGCGCGACTTCGACGGCGGCTACGCCGTGTTCGACGCCGATTCCGACGAGACGGCCCAGCGGGTGCTCCGCCGCGCCGTCGCGCAGGGCGACGTCGCCAGCTTCGCCCCGCAGCATCCGACCCTGTCGCAGATCTTCAAGGAGGTCATCCAGTGAACGCCACCCCGACCGCCGGCCCCACGACGGCCGGCCCCACGACGGCGCAGAGCGTCTGGCTCGTCGCCGAGCGGGAGATCGGCTCGAAGCTGCGCAGCAAGGCCTTCATCATCTCGTTCGCGATCCTCTTCGTGGGCGCGCTCGCGCTGGTGCTGTGGGGCGGCTTCACCGCGCAGAACACCTCCGGCACGCCCGTCGCGGTGACGTCCGACGCACAGCAGTACGTCGTGGACGTGCCCGGCGTCGACGTGACCGACGCCGCATCCGACGCCGAAGCGCGCGAGCTCGTGAGCTCCGGCGAGGTCGACGCGGCCATCGTGGGCGATTCCGCGTCGCCGACGGGCTTCACGGTCGTCGCCGAATCCAGCCCGCCGACCAATCTGCTGCTCTCCCTGTCGCAGCTGCCCACCGTGGAGCTGCTCGACCCCGACGCCGGGTCGGATGCGCTCGGGTTCGTCGCCGCCATCGGTTTCGGCGTGGTCTTCCTCATGGCGGCATCCCTGTTCGGCGGGACCATCGCGCAATCGGTGGTCGAGGAGAAGCAGACGCGCGTGGTCGAGCTGCTCATCTCGGCGATCCCGGTGCGCTCGCTGCTGGCCGGAAAGGTGATCGGGAACACGATCCTCGCGATGGGGGAGATCCTCATCCTCGTGGCGATCGCCGTGGTGGGCCTGACCGTCACGGGACAGTCCGAGTTGCTGCAGGGCCTCGGGGCGCCGATCGCCTGGTTCGCGGTGTTCTTCTTCTTCGGCTTCGTGCTGCTGGCGACGCTGTTCGCCGCCGCCGCGTCGATGGTCTCGCGCCAGGAGGACATCGGCTCGACCACCACGCCGCTCACGATGCTGATCATGGCGCCGTACTTCCTCGTGATCTTCTTCTACGAGAACCCCGTCGTGCTCGGGATCATGTCGTACGTGCCCTTCTCGGCGCCGGTGGGAATGCCCATGCGCATGTTCCTCGGCGAGGCCCAGTGGTGGGAGCCGCTGCTGTCGCTGGCGATCCTCATCGCCACGTGCCTCGGAGCGATCATCGTCGCCGCGAAGATCTACGAGAACTCGCTGCTGCGCATGGGCGCCCGCGTCAAGCTCTCCGAGGCCCTCTCCCGCTGACGCGCGGGCGGTCGGCGCACGCCGGACGGCGGCGGACGGCGGGCGGCGGACGGCGGCGCACGTGCACGTGCACGTGCACGTACTCAGGCTGGCGGGCGTCGGGCCCGGGTGAATCCCGGTCCCGGCGCCGCTTCGTCCCCTCAGGGCCTGAATTGGTGCACGTGGTGTGCGACCGACAGGGCGGGCGGAGGCGGCAGGGCCGGCGGAGGCGGCAGCGCCGGCGGCTGGGTGTACGGGCGGTGGGGCGGGCGGAGCGGCTGAGGCGCGCAGGAGGTTCTCCCCCGGCCCTCCCCACCGGCCCTGCCGGCCCCACCGTCCCCACCAGCCCTGCCGTCCCCACCGGCCCTGCCCGCCCCGCTGACCCCACCGTCCCCACCGTCCCCGCCGACCCCGCGCCGGGGATGCGGCCGGGCGGAGCGGACCCGCGCGCGGTGTGCACCAACTCAGGCTCGGCGCGGCCGAATCTGGCCCCGGGCCCGGAATCGGCTACTTCGTCACCGCGCAGCCTGAATTGGTGCACAAGGGGGTCCGGGAGGACGACGGGTCCGCCGACCCGGGGCGACGGCGCGTCCGGCCGAGGCGGGGGCGGGTCAGACGCGGTAGGCGGCGCGACCGGAGTGGCCGACGAGGGCATCCGCGGCGCGCACGAGGGCGAGGTGCGACAGGGCCTGAGGGGTGTTCCCGGCGTGGCGGTCGCGCCCGACGTCGTACTCCTCCGACAGCAGCCCGACGTCGTTCGCGACGGCGCACGCCCGATTCATCAGCTCATCGGCGTCGTCGAGCCGGCCGCTGCTGGCGTACTGCTCGACGAGCCAGAACGTGCAGGCGAGGAAGGGATGCTCGTCGCCGGGGAGGCCGTCGACGCCGCTGTCGGTGCGGTAGCGCAGCAGGAAGCCGTCGCGCATGAGCGTGCGCTCCATCTCGGCGACGGTGCCGAGCATGCGCGGGTCGTCGTGGTCGCAGAAGCCCACCTGGGGCAGGAGCAGCAGCGACGCGTCGACCTCCGTCGAGCCGTAATGCTGCACGAAGTGCCCTCGCTCCGCGTCGAAGCCGTTCGCGTCGATCTCCTCGCGCACCCGGTCGCGCAGGAGCTCCCACGTGGATGCGTCCCCCGGCAGCCCCGTCTCCCTCACGGCGCGCACACCACGGTCGAGCGCCGCCCACACCATCGCCCGCGAGTGGGTGAACATCGTCTCCTCGCCGCGGATCTCCCAGATGCCGCAGTCGGGTCGGTCGAACCACTCCACGACCTGATCCAGCAGGGCCTTCTGCAGCGCCCACGAGAAGTCCGACTCGTCGACGCCGGCGTTGCGGGCCGCCTCGAGAGCGACCATCACCTCGCCGATCACGTCGGCCTGGAACTGCGTGTAGGCACCGTTGCCGAGGCGCACCGGCGCCGACCCCTCGTATCCGGGCAGGCTCGTCAGCTCGCTCTCGGGCAGCTCCCGCTCCCCCGCGATGCCGTACATGATCTGCACGTCGGCGGGGTCTCCGGCGACCGCCCGCAGCAGCCAGCGCCGCCAGCGGAACGCGATGCGCGTGAAGCCGTGCTCGAGCAGCGCCTCGAGGGTGAGGGATGCGTCGCGCAGCCACACATAGCGGTAGTCCCAGTTGCGGGACCCGCCGAAGTCCTCGGGCAGCGACGTGGTCGCCGCGGCGACGATCCCGCCGGTGTCGAGGTGGGTGAGCGCCCGGAGCACCAGCAGCGACCGCACGACCTCCTCGTGGTGCGGTCCGTGGTGCTCGATCGTCTCGGCGAAGTCGCCCCAGAACGACTGCGTCGACGCGCGGACGGCGTCGACGTCGACCGGCGGCGGGGTCGGCAGGTGGGATGCGAACCACGTCAGCGTCACATCGACCTCGTCGCCGGGCCCGACCGTCACGGTGCCGCGATGCCGGTGGTCGACGGCGCGGAGGCGGGCACCCCGCACGACGACCGCGTCGGGTCCGGCGATCCCCAGCAGCGCGGGCGCTTCGTCGTCGCCGATCTGACGCACCCACGGCACGGAGCGCGCGTAGTCGAACCGGACCACGAGCTCGTGATCGAAGGCGACCTCGCCCGAGACGCCGACGATGCGGCGCACGATGTCGGTGCGGTCGCCGTCGATCGGCATGAACTCGTGCACCTCGGCGACACCGTCCACGCTCTCCCATCGGGTGACGAGGGTGAAGGTGTCACCGTCGTAGCGGCGCGTCGGCGTCGCGTGCGGGTCGGCGGGTCGAAGCATCCATCTGCCGTGGTCCTCGTCACCGAGAAGGGCACCGAAGACGGAGGCGGCGTCGTAGCGGGGCGGACAGAACCAGTCGATGCTGCCCTCGCGCGAGACGAGCGCCGCGGTGCGGCAGTCGCTGAGCAGAGCGTAGTCCTCGATGGGTGCGGGCACGGCAGCCTCCCGGGAGCAGTGTGGTGGGCAGCGGTTCGACGCTATCGTGGGCGCCGTGACCTCCGCGACCACGACGCTGCTCATCCTCGGAGCCTCGGGAGACCTCACCTCCCGCCTGCTCCTGCCCGCCCTCGGCGAGCTCCTCACCCGAGAACCCGATCGCCACGTGCACCTGCGCGGCGCCGGTATGGACGACTGGGACGACACGCACTGGCGCGATGTGGTGAAGACCTCGTTCGCTGCCGGTGACGCCGACGCCGCCTTCGCCGCGGTCGATCAGACCACGTACACGCGCGCCGACATCACCAAGGCGGATGACCTGCAGCGCCTTGTCCACGGCGTCGACGGACCCCTCGCGCTGTACTTCGCCGTTCCGCCGGCGATCGCCGCCCGCGCGTGCGAGGCCCTCGCCGACGTGACCCTTCCCGAGGGCACGATCCTGGCGCTCGAGAAGCCCTTCGGAACGGATGCCGACAGCGCGCACGCGCTCAACCGCACGCTCGAGCAGCTCGTCCCCGAGAATCAGATCTTCCGCGTCGATCACTTCCTGGGGCGCTCGACGCTGCTGAACCTGCTCGGCGTGCGCTTCGCGAACCGCGTGATCGAGCCGGTGTGGAACGCCGAGCACGTCGAGAGCGTGCTCGTGCGCTTCGACGAGGCGCTCGGCCTCGAGGGACGCGCGGGCTACTACGACAAGGCCGGCGCGATGATCGACATGATCCAGAGCCACCTGCTGCAGGTGCTGGCCTTCCTCGCGATGACCGCACCCGCATCCCTCGACGAACGCGATCTGCGGGATGCGACCGGCGCGGCCCTGCGCGCGACACACGTGTGGCACGACGACCCCGCGTCCGCCTCCCGGCGCGCGCGCTACACCGCCGGATCGATCGGAGACCGGACGTTCCCCTCCTACGTCGACGAGCCCGGCGTGGACCCGTCGCGCCACACCGAGACGCTCGCCGAGGTGACCTTCGCGGTCGACACCGCGCGCTGGGCGGGCGTACCGTTCACGCTGCGATCGGGCAAGGCGATCGGCGAGCCGGTGCGCGAGATCGTCGTGCAGTTCCGTCCGGTGCGGCACGTGCCGACGGGGCTCACCGGGGATGCATCGGGCTCGGTCATGCGCTTCTCCCTCGGTCCCGACGTGCTCTCGCTCGAGCTCAACGTCAACGGCGCCGACGACCCGTTCGAACTCGAGCGCATCGGCCTGACCGCCGACCTCGGCGCCGGCGCGCTCCGGGCCTACGGCGAGGTGCTCTCGAGCATCCTCGACGGCGATGCCGCCCTCGCGGTGCGCGGGGATGCGGCCGAGCAGTGCTGGCGCATCGTGCAGCCGGTGATCGACGCGTGGCGCGCCGACGACGTGCCGCTGGACGAGTACCCGGCCGGTGCGGCCAACCCCACCGGCTGGCCGTCGCACGCGACCCCGCCGCTCAAGCACTGAGGCGGGCGCAGCCGCCGCGACTCAGGCGTGGAGCACCGCGAGCACGTTGCCCGCGGGGTCCCGGAACCACGCGATGTCCGGGCCGTTCTCGCCGCCGCGCACGATGCCCTTCTCGTCGCCGACGTCGGGGTAGATCCTGGTGTCGACCCCGCGGGCGTTGAGGTCATCGACCGCGGCGTCGATGTCGGGCACGGGGAAGTTCAGGATGGTGAAGGTCGCCGGCACGTGATCATCCTTGGCGTAGACGAAGATCGCCGCGCCGGATTCGAGTCGAAGCGTGAGGAAGCCCATCGCGTTGTCTTCCACGGTGAGGCGGAGTGTGTCGCCGTAGAACGTGCGCGCGGCGTCGAGATCGTCGACGGCGAACCCGCTGAAGGCGTCTGTGGTGCGGAACATGGGGCCTCCGAATCGTCGAAGCAAGCATCCACCCGCGGATGCCCTCAGCGCCAGTGGCGGCGTGCGTCAGGAGACGAGGATGCCGTCGGCGTCGGCCCACACGAGGTTGCCGGGGGTGAAGACCACCCCGCCGATCTCGACGGGCACGTCGACCTCGCCGACGCCGTCCTTGACGCTCTTACGCGGGTTGGATCCGAGGGCTTTCACGCCCAGGTCGAGCGTGGCGAGCACGTCGCGGTCGCGGATCGCGCCGTAGACGATGACGCCGGCCCATCCGTTCTCGACCGCCGAGGAGGCCATGATGTCGCCCATGAGGGCCGACTCCAGCGATCCGCCGCCGTCGACGACGAGCACGGCTCCCTCGCCCGGCGTGGCCAGCACATCCTTCACCAGGCCGTTGTCGCGGAAGCACCGGATCGTGCGGATGGGGCCCTCGAACGCGCGGCGTCCGCCGAGGTCCTGGAACGGCACGGAGACGGAGGCGAGGGCGTCTCCGCGCTCGTCGTAGAGATCGGCGGTCGCGGTCATGCGCCCACGCTACCGGCGTGCGGGAATGAATTCGCGCGAATGTTGTTTCAGGAGTGCGACGGACGACGGGGCCCGCCGGATCCTTTCGAGAATGGAGTTCCCATGACCCTGCTGCAGGACCGCACCGCCGACACCGATCACCCCGTGCTCGACGTGATCGCCGAACGATGGAGCACGCGGGTGTTCGACACCGACACCCCGCTCGACGAGTCAGCGCTGCGCCGAGCCCTCGAGGCCGCCCGCTGGGCGCCGTCGGCCAACAACTCCCAGCCGTGGCGCTTCATCGTGGCCCGCCGCGGATCCGCTCCGCACGCCGCCCTCGTCGACACCCTCGGCGGCTTCAACAGGGCGTGGGCGCGCGATGCCGCAGCCCTCGTCGTGTTCGTCGCCCAGACCTCGCGCGATGACGGCACGCCGCAGCGGTGGGCCGAGTACGACACCGGACAGGCATCCGCCTACTTCAGCCTGCAGGCGCACGCGGCCGGACTCGCCACGCACCAGATGGGCGGCTTCGACCACGACGCCGTCGCGCGGGCCTTCGAGCTCGGCGCGAACCTCGAACCGGTCACGATCATCGCCATCGGAACCATCGGATCCCACGCCGGCATCTCCGAGGAGCTCCGCCAGCGCGAGAACGCCCCGCGCGTGCGTCGCGCCCTCGACGCCTCGGTCCTTCTCGACGCCTGACCCGCATCCGCTGGCGTCACCCTCCCGTGACCCCCGGCCGCCCCGGCTGGGTCAGGGGGCCGGGGCGGGGCCGGCCTGATCGCCGGTCACGCCGATCCGCTGCGCCAGCTGGTCCGGGCGGGGGTTGAGGTCGGGATGTGTCACGGCGACGAACGAGTACGCGTCGCCGTCGGGATCGGGGCCGCGCTCCTTGAACTCGATCGCCAGCTCGAACACGCGCCGGTCCAGCTCCGCCTTGTGCTCGGCGTTCAGGCGCAGTCCGAGCCACGTGAAGCGCACGTCCGCCGGATCGACGCCCTCCAGCTGCTGCCGCATCGTCTCGATCAGCACGACGGACTGGTTCGCGCCGAGCGATGTGCGCCACGACAGTCCCGTCGCCTTGTACGGCACCTCGCGCGCGCCGCGCCGCCCGGCACGCTCCGGCTCGGGCGCGAGCATCCCCGCCTCCACGAGCGTGCGCACGTGGTGCAGCATCGTGCCGGGGTTCACATCCAGCAGCTCGGCGAGCTCCTTGTTCGTGCGTGCGTCGAACCCGCACAGACGCAGGATGCGCAGGCGAAGCGGCGAACTCAGGGCGCGCGCGGCGAACTCGGCCTGCTGCTGCTCGTCTCGTTCCACGCCTCCACCGTACGTGACACGCCGCAGTGATTGACAGAACTCAATCTATCCCCTCAGACTGATTGGCATGTCCCAATCAGACGGGGTGGATGACGTCCCCGCCACCAAGACCTCGCTGTGGCGCGACGCGAACTTCCTCACCCTGTGGAGCGGTCAGTCCCTCGCGCAGTTCGGCGCGCAGATCACCGAACTGGCCGTTCCGGTGCTCGCCGTGCTGCTGCTCGGCGCATCCGAGTTCGAGATCGGCGTGCTCAACGCCGCCAACGTCGCCGCCTTCCTGCTGGTGGGCCTGCCCGCCGGCGCCTGGATCGACCGCCTGCGCAAGCGCCACGTCATGATCGCGGCCGACGTCGTGCGCGCCCTCGCGCTCGCGGCGGTGCCGGCGCTGTGGATGCTCGGGATTCTGGAGATCTGGCAGCTGGTCGCCATCGCGTTCGTGGTCGGGGTCGCGACGGTCTTCTTCGACGTGTCGTATCAGAGCATCGTCCCGTCGCTCGTGCGACCCCGGCAGATCGCCGAGGCGAACGGCAAGCTGCAGGCCACCTACGAGCTCGCGAACATCGCCGGCCCCGGCATCGGCGGCTGGCTCGTCGGCGTGCTCACCGCCCCGGTCGCGATGCTCGCGACCGCAGGCACGTACGCCGTGTCGGTCGTCGCGCTGCTGCTCACGCGCGACCGCGAGGAGCCGCGCGCCGCCGATGACCGCGCGCCGATCCTGCACGAGATCCGGGAGGGGCTGCAGTTCGTCTTCGGCGAGCGACTCCTGCGGCGGATCGTCGGCACGACCGCCACGTCGAACTTCTTCGCCGTCATCTCCACGACGCTCCTCCCCCTGTTCCTGCTGCGCGAGCTGGGCTTCACCCCCGCCGCGATGGGCGTGGTGTTCTCCCTCGGCGCGGTCGGCGGACTCCTCGGCGCCATCGCGACACCGCACATCGTCGCGCGCGTGGGCGAAGCCCGCGCCATCCCTCTCAGCGCCATCGGGTGCAGCCTCGCCGCCCTCGTGCTCCCGGTCGCCGCGATCACCCCGGCCTTCGCCTTCCCCCTGCTGGTCGTGCAGTCGTTCGTGCTGAGCTTCCTGGTGCTGCTGTACAACATCACCCAGGTGACCTTCCGGCAGCGGATCACGCCGCCGCGCCTGCTCGGACGCATGAATGCCTCGGTGCGGTTCATCGTATGGGGCGTCATGCCGCTGGCGGCACTGCTCGCCGGTGGGCTCGGCACGTGGCTCGGCGTCATCCCGACCATGTGGATCGGCGCGATCGGGCAGCTTCTGGCCGCCGGCTTCGTGCTGTTCGGTCCGTTCTGGAGCCTCCGCCGCCTGCCCGATGCCCCCACCGCCGGGTCGTCCCGCGGGTAGTCCCGCCGGCGAAGCGACCCGACGCGGTGCGCGGCGTGCCTAGAGTGGCCACATGGCCGCCCCCCGGATCGTCGCGATCGGAACCGCCGTACCGACCGCGCGTCTGACGCAGGACGAGGTGCGCGACATGTTCGCCGCGCAGCCGGGAACCAGCCGACTCACACAGCGCCTCATCCACGCCGCGTTCGACGCCGCCGACATCGAGACGCGCCACAGCGTGCTGTCCCAACTCGCATCCGGGCAGGCCGCCGACCCGACGGAGGCGCTGTTCCGGGATGCCGCCGGCACCCTGCACGCGCCGACGACCGGCGAGCGTAACGACCTCTACGTGCGGCACGCGCCCGGACTCTACGCACGGGCGGCACGGGCCGCACTGACCGACGCGCAGGTGGCCGCATCCGAGATCACGCACGTCGTGACCGTCTCGTGCACCGGATTCTTCGCCCCCGGCCCCGACTACCGTCTCGTGCGCCACCTCGACCTGCGCCCCGATGTCGAGCGCTACCACCTGGGGTTCATCGGATGCGCCGCGGCCCTTCCCGCCCTGCGCGTCGCCGAGCGGCTCGCCCGGTCCGACCCCGGCGCGGTCGTCCTCGTCGTGTGCGCGGAGCTGTGCTCGCTGCACATCCGGGTCTCCGATGATCCGCAGCAGATCGTGGCGGCGTCCGTCTTCGGCGACGGGGCGGGGGCGGCGATCGTCACCGGCGCGCCCGGGATCGGTCGGGCGGGCGGCCTCGAGCTGGCGGATTTCGCGACGACCCTCACCTCGGAGGGCGAGACCGACATGACGTGGACGATCGGCGACCACGGGTTCGAGATGATCCTGTCCGCCGAGGTGCCGCGCATCATCGGGCGCGAGATCCGCGACGCCGTGGGACCGGTGCTCGACGGCGTCGACGCGTGGGCGGTGCATCCCGGCGGGCGCAGCGTGCTCGACCGCGTCGAGAGCGGGCTGGATCTCGACCCGCAGGCGCTCGAGGCCTCCCGGCATGTGCTTCGGACCTACGGCAACATGTCCAGCGCGACGCTGCTGTTCATCCTGCGCGACCAGCTCGCCGACGACGCCGTCGCCGACGGTCGCACGGTCGGGGCGCTCGCCTTCGGGCCGGGCCTCACGGTCGAGTCGGCCCGCCTGACCAAGCGGACCCCCCGATGACGCTCGCCGCGCGCGACACGGCGCTGCGCGAGCTGATGGACGACCCCGCCTGCGATCCGGTGCGACTGGATGCGACCCTGCGGCGCTTCGACCTCGTCAACCGCCTCGTGTCCGGCTGGGGCACCGTCTACCGCTCCCGCCTGCGGTCGTATCTCCGCGGCCTGGAGCGCCCCGCGCGCGTGCTCGACCTGGGCTGCGGCGGAGGCGACCTGGTGCGGCGGCTCGCCGCCGCCACCGCGCGCGACGGCCTCGCGGTCACCGTCGTCGGCGCCGATCCCGACCCCCGGGCGCATCGGGTGGCGACCTCTACGCCTGCGCCGCCGAACGCGGCGTTCGTGTGCGCCGACGCGGCCGCGCTCGTCGCGCGCGGAGAGCGCTTCGACGCGGTGGTCTCCAACCACGTGCTCCATCACC
Organism: Microbacterium sp. MTN4-26; assembly: GCF_042846595.1. Taxonomy (NCBI): domain Bacteria; kingdom Bacillati; phylum Actinomycetota; class Actinomycetes; order Micrococcales; family Microbacteriaceae; genus Microbacterium; species Microbacterium sp. MTN4-26. The sequence continues at coordinate 65,419 of NZ_BTGO01000007.1, read as the reverse complement.
TCGACGACGCTCTGCCCGCCGTCGTGGCGGCATCCGCGTCGCTCGCCCGAGGTCCCGTGCTGCACGGCGACATCGCCCGCGGGCGTCTCGCCTACGGGCTCTATGCGGTGGGCATCACGCCGCTCGCGCCCGGTACCTTCCTGCGCACCGACGGACTTCGCTCCATTCGTCGCAGCTTCACGCCGGCCGAGCTTCGCGCCACCCTCGCCGCGGTTCCGGGGCGCTGGACGGTCTCGACACCGGCGCCGTTCCGGGTGCTGGCCGAGGGGTCGGGCCGTGCGTGAGGTGATCGTCGTCGGCGCGGGGCCGGTCGGGATGCTGCTGGCCGGCGAGCTGTCGCGCCTCGGTGTCGACGTGGAGCTTCTCGAGCGTCGCCCGTCGGCCGGGGGCGGCACACGCGCGATCGGCGTGCACTCCCCGGTGCTCGCCACCCTCGAGCCGTCGGGCCTCACGGAGCGGGTGCTCGCCTCCGCCGCACGCGTCACGCGCGGCGAGGCGCGGTCCCGAGGCGACGTGCTCGGCGTGGTGCGGTTCGACCGGCTCTCGCGCCGGTTCCCATTCGTCGCGACACTGCCGCAGGCGGCGACCGAGGCCGTGCTCGCAGAGGCCGCACCTGAGCCGGTGCGCTCGGCGACCGTCACGGCGGTGCTGCCGGCGCCGGACCACGTGCGCGTGCGCGCCGCCGTCTCCGGGGGGATCACCGAGCGCGACGCACGCGTCGTGGTCGTCGCGACCGGCTCCGGCGGACGCGACGTCGTCTATCGCACCGACGCGCTCGCACGGCGCTTGTATCCGGACCGCTACCTGATGACGGATGCGACCGCCGCGATCGACGCGGACACCTCGGTCGCGGCTGTGCACCTCGACGCCGCCGGCGTGCTGGAGTCGTTTCCGCTGCCGGGCGGCCGGCGGCGGTTCGTCGCGTGGGACGCCGCCCCGCACGCATCCGACACCGCCGCGACGCGAGGCGCGCGCCTGCGCGAGGCGATGGCCGTTCGCGGCGAGGCGCAGGCGGGCGAGGGCGTGGCTGCGGCGACCTCGTTCGGCGTGCGGAGGATGGTCGCGCCGCGCATGCGCCGCGACCGCATCCTCACCGTCGGCGACACCGCCCATGAGGTGAGCCCGATCGGCGGGCAGGGCATGAACCTGGGTCTGCTCGACGCGATGACCCTCGCGCCGCTGCTGGCGAAGTGGATGCGCACGGGCACCGCGCCGACGACCCTCGACGCGTGGGAGCGCCGGCGCGTTCGATCGGCACGCGTGTCCGCGGCGATCGCGGCCGGCAACACCGCGCTCGGGCGCCCCGCCTCGCGCCGCATCGACCGCCTGCGCACGGGCGCGCTGCGCGCCCTGCTGGCCACACCCGCATCCCTCGTTCTCGCCCACGCCTACGCGATGGGCTTCGACGCCGACGCCTGAGGCGACCCCGGCCCGGCCGGCAGCGCAGGCAGCGCAGGCAGCGCGGGCAGCGCGACCATGCGGGGGGGGGGAGTCAGGCGGCGAGCGCCCCGCCGGTCGCGACCAGCTGCACGGCGAGCAGCAGGGCGGCGGCCATGACGAGCGAGAACAGCAAACGCGCGCGGGGGCGTGAGAGCGCGACGACCACCGTCGCCGCGGTGAGGGCGAGGGCAGCCCCGAAGAAGATCCAGCCCAGCGGCGGGATGGCGGCGGCATCCGCCCCGACCGGACCCAGCAGCGTCGCGACGGCACCGACGAAGAGCCCGCCGATGGCGAGCAGAGTCGAGACGCGGGCGCCGAGGATGTGCGGCAGACCCCGCACCCCGGTGCGGGCGTCGTCGTCGAGGTCGGGCAGCACGTTCACCAGATGGATGGCGGCGCCGAGCGCCGCGCCGGCGATCCACGCCCACGGTGCGGCGGGGGCCGGGGGCTGGGCGGACAGCGGCGCGAGGGAGGGAAAGGCCCCGAAACCGACGAGGAACGGAACGATCGAGACCGGCGTCGCCTTGAGCCCGGCGTTGTACGCCCAGGCCGCCGCGAGGAAGAGGGCGTGGGCGGCGAGCATCCCGAACCCGATCGCGAGGGACAGTCCGACGGCGAGGGCGAGGCACGCGTAGGCGGCCGTCCAGGCCTGGGCGGCCGTCGCGTCGCCGCGCGCGAGCGGCTTGTCGGTGCGCCCGACGACGCGGTCGCGGGGAAGGTCGATGACGTCGTTGGAGATGCCGACGGAGAGCTGCCCGAAGAACACCGCCGCCGTCAGCAGGGCCAGGTGCGCCGGCGGCACGCCCGCCGCGGCACCGAGGGCGAGCGCCAGGGCGGTGACGACGAGCGTCGGGCCGGGGTGGGAGGAGCCCCACAGCGCGCGGACGACTCCCGCCACGCTCCGTCGATGCCGCTCCCCCATGCCTGCACGCTACCGGCCCGGCACCGCCCGTCGGCCGCACGGCCTCGCCCGCGCGGCGTCGACAACACAGGAGATCCGCGCCGCATGACCGACAAGAGGGGGCTGCGGCGCGGATTCCGGCGAAATCACCTGCGTTGTTCACCGCGGCACCCGCCCGGGGCGCGGCGGCACGGGCGTCAGTCGTCGAGGAGCTCCGCCTCGATCACCTCGTCCTCGTCGGGCTCGGCGGCGGCCGGGGCCGTCGCGGGGCCGTCGCTGGTGAGCACGAGGGTCGAGCCGTCGGCGGCCATGTCGACCCGCACCACGTCGCCGTCGCGCACATGGCCCGACAGCAGGGCCATCGCGAGACGGTCCTGCACCTCGGACTGGATGAGCCGCCGCAGCGGCCGCGCGCCGAAGATCGGGTCGTACCCGCGCTCGGCGAGCCACGCACGTGCGTCGGGGGTCACCGCGAGCGTCAGCCGACGATCTCGCAGGCGGCGCTGCAGCGCGTCGACCGCGAGCTCCACGATCTGCGCGAGGTCGTCTTCGGTGAGCGCCTGGAAGATCACGATGTCATCGAGGCGGTTCACGAACTCCGGCTTGAACGCCTGGCGCACGAGGCCCTGCACCTGCTCGCGCTTCTGCTCGAGGGGGATGGTCGGGTCGATGAGGATGGGCGAGCCGAGGTTGGACGTGAGGATCAGGATGACGTTCTTGAAGTCGACGGTGCGACCCTGCCCATCGGTGAGGCGGCCGTCGTCCATCACCTGCAGCAGCACGTCGAAGACCTCGGGATGCGCCTTCTCGACCTCATCCAGGAGGACCACGGAGTAGGGCCGACGGCGCACGGCCTCGGTGAGCTGCCCGCCCTGCTCGTAGCCGACGTATCCGGGAGGGGCGCCGACCAGTCGCGACACCGAGTGCTTCTCGCCGTACTCCGACATGTCGATGCGCACCATGGCGTGCTCGTCGTCGAAGAGGAACTCGGCGAGGGCCTTGGCCAGCTCGGTCTTTCCGACGCCCGTGGGGCCGAGGAAGAGGAACGATCCGGTCGGGCGGTCCGGGTCGCTGATGCCCGCGCGCGAGCGGCGCACCGCATCCGAGACGGCCTTGACCGCATCCTTCTGCCCGATGAGCCGCTTGCCGAGCTCCTTCTCCAGGTGCAGCAGCTTCTCGGTCTCGCCCTGCATGAGGCGTCCGACGGGAATGCCGGTCCACGACGCGATGACGCCGGCGATGTCGTTCTCGGTGACCTGGTCGCCGACCATCCGCTCGCCGGCGGGCTCTTCGCGCTCGGCCTCGAGCAGGCCGCGTTCGAGCGCCGGGATCTCGGCGTAGAGCAGGCGCGAGGCGCGCTCGAGGTTGCCCTCGCGCTGAGCGCGCTCGGCCTCCATGCGGGCGGCGTCGAGGCGGGTCTTGAGGTCGCCGACGCGGTTGAGCGAGGCGCGCTCGCGCTCCCATCGCGACTGCAGCTCGCCGAGCTTCGCCTCCTCGGCCGCGAGGTCGGCGCGCAGGGCCGCGAGCCGCTCCATGGCGGCGTCGTCCTTCTCCTTCTTCAGCGCGAGCTCCTCGAGCTTGAGGCGGTCGACGTGGCGGCGCAGCTCGTCGATCTCGAGCGGCGCGGAGTCGATCTCCATCCGCAGCCGCGACGCGGCCTCGTCGATCAGGTCGATGGCCTTGTCGGGAAGCTGACGGCTCGGGATGTAGCGGTGCGACAGGGATGCCGCGGCCACGAGCGCGCCGTCGGCGATGGCGACCTTGTGGTGCGCCTCGTAGCGCTCCTTGAGTCCACGCAGGATGGCGACGGTGTCCTCGACCGACGGCTCGCCGACGTAGACCTGCTGGAAGCGGCGCTCGAGGGCGGCATCCTTCTCGATGAACTCGCGGTACTCGTTGAGCGTGGTCGCGCCGATAAGGCGCAGCTCGCCGCGGGCGAGCATGGGCTTGAGCATGTTCGCCGCGGCGACCGATCCCTCCCCGCCACCGGCCCCCATGAGCACGTGGAGCTCGTCGATGAACGTGATGACGCGCCCCTCGGACTCGGTGATCTCCTTCAGCACGCTCTTGAGCCGCTCCTCGAACTGGCCGCGGTACATCGCCCCGGCCACGAGCGCGGAGATGTCGAGCGTGATGAGCTCCTTGTCTTTGAGCGACTCGGCGACGTCGCCCGCGACGATCCGCTGGGCGAGACCCTCGACGACGGCGGTCTTGCCGACGCCGGGCTCCCCGATGAGCACCGGGTTGTTCTTCGTGCGTCGCGTGAGCACCTGGCTGACGCGACGGATCTCGGAGTCGCGGCCGATGACCGGGTCGAGCTTTCCCTGCCGCGCGCGGTCGGTGAGGTTGATCCCGAACTGTTCGAGGGCGCTCTGCTGCTCCTCCTGCCCGGGCATCTGGGTGGCGTTCATGTGTCACGTCTCCTGACGTCGATTCCAAAGTTGAGTTTGCTTGACTCAAGTTTAGCACCGGAAGTGGATGCACGCGAGCAACGACCGGATCTCCGGCCGGTACGGTTCGTTCCGCCGCCCTCAGTTCGGACGCGCGGGGAGGGCGATGCGGAACTGCGTCCCCTCGCCAACGGCGCTCGTGGCCGACATCGTGCCGTCGTGAGCGGTGACGATCGCCTTCGTGATCGACAGGCCGAGTCCGACGCCCTTGATCGCCTGACGTGTAGCCATCTTCGATCGGAAGAACCGCTCGCTGAGCTGCTCGAGATCGTCGGGCTCGATGCCCATCCCGGTGTCGGTGACGGTGACGACGGCGTGCCCGTCCTCCCGACCGACGACGATGGTGACCGAACCGCCCGACGGGGTGAACTTGACGGCGTTGGAGACGAGATTGTCGATGGACTGGCCGATGCGGCGGCCGTCCGCGTGCAGATGCAGCGGCGCGTCGGGCACGTGCACGGCTACGGCAACGCCGGCACGCTCGGCGACGGGGAGGATCGACTCGCCCGCAGCAGACGCGATGTCCGCGATGTCGACGCTCTCGCGGCGCAGGGGAATCTTCCCCGCCTCCACCTGCGCGATGAACAGGAGGTCGCCGACCAGCTGGAGGAGGCGATTGGCATTGCGCTGCGCTACCCCGATGAACCGCTTCTGATCCTCGGAGAGGGTCTCCTCCTCCTCGATCACGAGCTCGAGATAGCCGAGGATGGAGCTGAGGGGCGTGCGCAGCTCGTGCGAGATCGTGCCGACGAACTCGTCCTTCAGGCGCGTGATCTCCTTGGCGTGACGGGCGTCGCGCAGAACGAAGGTGTAGCCGACCCTCTCGTCGCCGACGCGCCGCTCAGCGCATGTGAGGTAGACCGGGATCTCCACCCCGTCGACCGAGCGCACGAGCAGGTCACCCTCGCCCTGACCGGCAGAGCGACCGATCTCGACCAGTCGCGGCAGGATCTCGGCTTCGTCTGCGACACTGTCGTCGGCAGCAGGAAGTCCCACCGTGCGGGGAACGAACAGGTCGCCGACGGCCTCCTCGCCGCTGTGCGCTCCGTCACCGCCGAGGATATCGGCCACGTCGTAGCCGAGGAGCAGCTCAGCCCCCGGCCCCCACCCCACGATGCGGCCCCGCTCGTCGGTGACGATGACGGCCTCGTTGTCCATCGCCTCCCAGATGCTCTTCGCGAATGCCTCGGATTCGCGAAGCCCCTCGGCAGCGGCGGCGAGCTCGGTCCTGCCGCGCTCCGCCTCCTCGAGCAGCCGGGCACGCTCGCCCGAGAGTTCGGCCACTTCTGTCAATCGCGCCGTCGCCGAGCGCGTGGTCTCGTTCACGACGATCGCGACGGCCGCGATCACCACGGCGACGAAGACGACGCGCACGAGTTGCCCGTTGCCCCAGGCCTCCAGCCCGGAGAAGTAGGGCCCGAGGAAAGCCACGACGAGCGCGCCGATCCCGAAGGCCACCATGCGGCGGCCGGGGAGCGTGGCGACCCAGACGATCGGGAGGAGGATGATGACCGAGAACATCGACGCCGAGCCACCGGTTCCGACGCGGAAGAGCCCGATCGCGAGAATCGCCAGGATCGGCACGACGGCCACCCCGTCGCGACGCACTCGGTGCCAGGGGACCAGGACGGCCGCGACTTCCAGGAGCGCGAGCCATATCACGGACGACCACATCGCGACCGGGTCGGTGATCTGACCGGCTCCGAACAGCCACACCGCCGGAAGTGCGAGCACGACCAGCAGAAGGGTGGGCAGCAGGAGCAGCCCCGGATGCGAGCGCCTGCCGGCACCACTGCCAGGCGTGCGCGCGCTCGCCGTCGGCGTCATCGGGAGGGCTTCAGCTGATCAAGGACCCGTCGCACCTGCGCGGCGGTGAACGGCTTGGGCAGGTGCGCGTCTGCGGCCGGAAACTGTGCCGGATCGAGCACGGAGCAGATGACGATACTCGCTCCCGGGGCGAGGGCCCGAACGCGGTCCATCGCCCGCCAACCATCGTCTCGTCCGCGGAGCAGCAGATCGACGACCGCGATGTCGGGAGCCTTCTCCACGAGGAGCGGCTCCGCGGCGCCGGTACCGGCCGCCGTGCGCACGTCGCATCCGGCGCGCGTGAAGAGTGTCCGAAGCAGCTCTCGCTGATCGTCGACATCGTCGATCACCAGCACGTCGGGTGAAGCGCTCATCCCAGGATCATTCCACAGCGGGACGCTCGCGACGGCCGCGCGCGAGACGTTCGACGATCGCGACCAAGTCCTTCGACGACAGCGGCTTGGCGAGGTAGTCGTTCGCGCCTTCGCGTCGTGCGCGCTCGGCGTACTCGCCGCCGGCGTGAGCGGTCATGATCACCACGGCGAGATCCGATCGCCGCGCACGGATGTCGCCGAGAAGCTCGAAGCCCCCGCGCCCCGGCAGTTCCAGGTCGGTGATGACGACGTCGGGATCGAACTCCGACTCGAGCGCTTCGTAGCCGTCCGCACTGGCGAGCACCTTCACCTCACAGGGCAGGCGACGGTGCAGGATCGTCTGGACATAGAGGGCGACGTCCTCATCGTCCTCCACGACGATCACGCGGAACGGCTCGTCAGTCACATCTGTCACGATACGCGGAGGCGGCGGTCCGCCAAGACCCTCGTGTCAGGCTGCCGGCACCGACGGCGCCACCGCCGCGACCGCCTCGTCGACGCAGGCGAAGCGCGACCGGTAGGCCGTGGGGGTCACGCCGAGCATGCGGGAGAAGTTCTGCCGCAGCACCGCGGCGGAGCCGAATCCGCACGCCTCGGCAATGCGGTCCAGGCCCTGATCGGTGCGCTCGAGCAGACGCTGGGCGTGGATGACGCGCTGCCGCGCGAGCCATGCGGCGGGCGTCGTGCCGTGATCGGCCTTGAAGCGCCGCGCGAAGGTGCGCGGCGACATGTGAGCCCGGGCGGCGAGTTGGTCGACGGTCAGGTCGAGCGCGAGGTTCTCCAGCATCCAGTCGGTGACCGCCGACAGCGACAGCGAGGCGACTTCGGGGAGAGGATGGTCGATGAACTGGGCCTGGCCGCCGTCGCGCTGCGGCGGCACGACCATGCGCCGCGCGATCGTGTTCGCGGCCTCGGCGCCGAGCTCCTGTCGCAGCAGGTGCAGGCTCGCGTCGAGACCCGCGGCCGTGCCCGCGCTCGTGATGATCCGTCCATCCTGCACGTAGAGAACGTCGGGGTCGACGTCGATGCGCGGGTACATCTCGATCATCGTGTCGGTGTACATCCAGTGCGTGGTGGCTCGGCGCCCGTCGAGAATGCCGGATTCGGCGAGGATGAACGCGCCGCTGCACAGGCTCAGCAGCCACGCGCCCCGCGCGTCGGCCTGACGCACCGCGTCAAGCACGCGCGCATCGGTGCGGCCCCATTTCTCGCGCGGGAGCGGCGCGACGATCACCAGATCGGCCTCGGCGGCGAACGACAGATCGTGCTCGACGTTGATCGAGAAGCCCATCCCGGACTGCACGATTCCCGGGTCGGGTGCCAGCACGCGGAAGTCGAAGTTCTGGATGCCGTCGCGACTGCGATCGAGCCCGAAGGCCTCGCACGCGACGCCGAATTCGAACGGCGCGAAGCCGTCCTGGACGATACAGGCGACCGTTCTCACTTCGACCTCCGGGATCGGGGACGTTATGGCAGTTTTACACCGATGCGTGACTATTCTGCCACTTCTGTCTTTTTCCCGCTCGGCGTAGCTTTTCTGCCATGGTCATCCTCACCGCTTTCGCCGCCCTGGCCGCCCTCGGCCTCGCCGGGACTCTCGTCGCCCTCGTCACCGACGCGCGTCGCCGCATCCCGACCGACCCCGCACGCATCCCGCAACGCGAGAGCACGGCCGACGAGACCCGGGCGAATGTCCGAGACCCCGGTGCGCGCAGCCGGGTCTCGGTCGCGCGGCCCGGTCTCGCCGGCGGGCGTCAGAGCACGCCGGCGTAGACCTCGAGCATCGCCGCGGTGCGCGAGGACTGGCGGAAGGCCGCCGCGACCCGCTCCTCGGGGACCGGGGCGGAGCCGGCGGCGATGTCGGACGCCGCCCGCCGGAGCGCCTCGCCGAGGGCTTCGACCGACGCACCGGCGACATCCCACCTTCCGGCGCCGAGCTCCGCGCCGATGTCGGGGTCGCTCACGATCGCGGGTGTGCCGAGGCTGGCCGCCTCGAAGACCGTCATCCCCTGGGTCTCGAACCCGATCGAGGTCTGCACGACGGCATCGGCGCGATGGATGCGCCGCAGCGTCTCGGCATAGGGCAGTCGTCCGGCGAAGCCGACGTTCGTCCCGGTCGGCGCGTGCAGGCCGTGTGCCGTGACGAACCGCTGCGCCGCGCGCAGCTGGCCACCGCCGCCGATGATCTCGACGTCGGCGGCGGGCCGGGCGAAGGCCAGAGCCTCGAGGAAGGGCATCAGGCGCTTCTCGGGGCTCATCCGGCCGAGCCACACCAGTCGCGGTCGCCCGCCGGGAGCGGGCGGCGCCTCGGCGCGCACGGCATCGAGGAGGTCGTCGTGGATGCCGTTCCACACGACGTCGACGCCCTCGCCGCGTGCCGGCGAGACGCCGTGTGCCTCGAGGCGGCGCGCGAAGTGCGTCGAGGGCGCCGTCACGGCCGACGCGCGCTCGGCGAATCGGCGGAGGTAGGCCCAGCCGTCGGCGCCGCGCGTGCGCGAGCCGATCGCGCGCCGCTGCCAACCGCCGAGGATCCGCAGCACGGCGCGCGGCGCGGGGGTGGTCGCGGCGATGCCGACATCCACGCGGTTGTGCATGGTGTGCACGACGGGCCGATCGTGGCGGGCGGCGTAGCGGTGTCCGAGGAAGGCTCCCCAGAAATCGGCCTGCACGTGCACGACGTCGACGCGCGGGCGCGCGGCCAGCGCGTCATCCACCCAGCGGTCGGTGCGACCGCCGGGCCAGGACAGCGAGTACTCGCGATCGAACGTTATCGGGATCGACGGCACGTCGACGTAGGCATCGTCGGGGGCGACCGCCGCCGCCCGGCGTCCGTGGAGGGCGGGGGCGACGATCGTGACGGTGTGCCCGGCTCGCTCGAGGAACTCGCGCTGCAGGCGCATCGAGACCTGCGCGCCACCGAGCGATTCGACGTGCTGATCGCCGAACATCACCACGTGCACGGCGTCACTCCGGGAGCGGTTCGCCGCGGTAGAGGGCTTCGAAGGTGTCGAGGGTGCGGTTGATGTCGTGCACGGCCACCCCGTCGAGAGATGCCTGCTGCATCCGTCGGCGTTCATCGGCGTCGGCGGTGAGCACGTCGGTCAGCCGAGCGGCGAGTTCGTCGACGTCGCCGGGGGTGAACAGGTAGCCGTTCTCGCCGTGGTGCACGAGGTGCGGCAGCGCCACGGCGTCGGCGGCGACCACGGGAAGCGCCGAGGCCATCGCCTCCATCGTGGCGATCGACTGCAGCTCGGCGATCGAGGCGATCGCGAAGACGCTGGCCCGGGAGTACAGGCGCCGCAGCTCCTCGTCGGAGACGTGTCCGTGGAACACGACCCGATCCTCGAGCCCGAGCTCGTGCACGAGGTTCTCCAGGCTCTTGCGCTGGTCCCCGCCCCCGACGATGTCGAAGCCCGCCTGGAGCGCCGGGTCGAGGGCGGCGAGCGCCCGCAGCACGACGTCGATCTGCTTCTCGCTGGTGAGGCGTCCGACGAACAGCACCCGGTTCTCGGCGCGCGGCTCCAGGTCGGGGGTGTAGTTGCCCTTGTCGATGCCGCAGCTGACGGGGATGACATCCGACACGTCGATCGTGGCCTCGAGGAAGTCCGCCGCCTTGCGCGTGGGCGTCGTCACGGCGCGCGTCGAGGAGAGGGTGCGCTCCGCGTCGCCCCACGCCCAGCGGATGACGGCGTCGGTGATCCGCTGCGGCAGCACCGTGAAGTCGAGGATGTTCTCGGCCATCACGTGATTGGTCGCGACGACGGGGATCCCTCGGCGGTTCGCCTCGTAGGCGAGACCGCGCCCGATGATGATGTGGGACTGGATGTGCACGACGTCGGGCTTGACCTCGTCGAGCACACGGCGGGCGTAGTGCTTCGACCGCCACGGCCACACGAACCGCAGCCAGTCGTGCGGGGGCCAGCGCACCGAGGGGAGTCGGTGCACGCACATCTGGACGCCCTCGACGGTCTCGATGCCCGGCGCCGCACGTCGGTAGCGCTGGTTCGGGGCCACGACGTGCACCTCGTGGCCGCGACCGACGAGTCCGGCGGCCAGGCGCTCCGCGAAGCGGGCAGCCCCGTTGATGTCCGGCGCGAAGGTGTCGCAGCCGATGACGACGGTGAGGGGGCGGCGGGGATCGGGCGTGGCGGGGTCGGTCACGGGATGCGGGCTGCCTATCTGTGCGGCGGCGGAGCGCAGCGGCTGTCTGCGGAGGATGGCGCGGGTGGATCGCACCGGTTCGCGCGCGCGTCAACTGTACCGAAGAACCCCGGTCCGATCCGGGAGCGGCGCCCCGCCTTGTCGCCACGCTCTCGAGTGCCCTGTCAGGCGCGCGCCGTACGCTGGGCGCATGCCGCGACTGCACGCTGACGCCGACGAGCACCTCTGGGTTCCCGTGACGGGGTCACTGGGATTCCGCGGGCGCCGGCACCGCAAGGCCGCGATCCGCATGCTGCTGACGCAGGCGAACCGCGCGGCGGGCGCGGTCGACCGGCCCGGCAGCGGCTTCCTCGCATGGGCGATGAGCCAGGCGGCGCCGCTGCTGATGAAGCGCGCGAACGGGCGCGTGCTGGTGTGGGTGTGGAAGAGCGACCCCGACCTGCTCGTGGCGATGGCGCAGGTGCAGGAGGCGACCGCTCAGGCGCGGGCCGCGCGCGCGATGATGCCCATGGAGTACGACGACACCGAGTCGTTCCGCAGCCCCTTCCTCGGGATGGGCGAGAAGCTCGCGATGCCCCTGCCGCCCGACCCGCGCACGCCGCCCTTCGCCACCTACACGTGGGACACGGGCTCCCACTTCGTCACCGTCACGTGCGTCTGCGGAGACCGAGAGCGGTTCGGCACCGTCATGGGCTCCATGGACGACCTCGCGCGCACCGTGCGGGTGGCGGATGATCTGACGGTCGGCGAATCCGCCGGCGTGCTGCGCATCGACCCCGCCTGAACGGGTCGCGGCACGTGCCCGCTACGGCCGAGGGTGCCCGACGACCCCCTTGCGCAGCACGGCGTTGCCGTAGGTGCGCGTCTCCCCGGTGCGGATGACGAGGAACGCCGCGCGCGCGACGTCGTAGTAGGCGAAGCGATCGATGAAGGCCGTCGTCTCCGGCGTCGTGCCGGCGGCATCCATCAGCTCGCGCTGCACCTCGAGCACGGTGCCGTCGGCGGAGGTCATGAGGTCGAGCGACGGAGAGTCGTCGAGCGGAACGACGGTGCGGATCGCGCGCAGCACGTCGGGTGTCGTCGCGCCCGGGAGGTTCACGAGCCTCGTCGCGACGGCCGCGGCGGGAAAGTGCGCGTCGGCGATGACGACGGCGTCGGAGTGTCCCATGTCGTCCAGATGGTGCAGCAGTTCACCCGACAGCAGCGGGTGGATTCCTTCGAGCATGTCGTTCCTTCCAGCTCAGGCGGGGATGAGCGCCGCGTCGGCGAGCTCGGCCCAGAACCCGTCCGGCACCGGCAGGCGCATGTACTCGGCATTCTGCACCAGGTGCGCCGGGCGACTCCCCCCGACCACGACGGAGCGCACCGCGGTGTCTCGGAGCGGGAACTGCACGGCCGCCGCCGGCAGCGGCACCTCCCAGTCGGCGGCGATCGCCGTGATGCGCTGCAGGCGCTCCCACACGTCGTCGGGCACGCCGCCGTACTCGTAGCGGCCCTCGCGCGAGGGCTTCGCGGTCGCGAGCAGGCCGGAGTTGAACACGGATGCCGCCACCACATCCGTGCGGCTGCGATGACACGCGGGGAGCGCTTCGGCGGCGGCGGGCTGCTCCAGGAGCGTGTAGCGGCCGGCGATCATGACGACGTCGAGGTCGGCGGCGCCGACGCCGCGCACGACGGTGTCGGCGACCATCGTGCCGATGCCGACGGCCCGCACGACGCCCTCGGCGCGGAGCTGCTCGAGCGCGGGGAGCGCCTCGGCCACGGCGAGGTCGAGGTCGTGGCGCTCGGGGTCGTGCAGGTAGACCATGTCGATGCGATCGAGCCCCATCCGCTGAAGCGACTCGGAGATGCTCGTGCGGATGCCGTCGGCGCTGACATCCCACTCGCGGCGCAGCGTCGTCGGAACGTGGAAGTCGTGGTCGAGGTCGAGACCGCCGTCGTCGTCGGGGTTCGGGCGCAGCAGGCGCCCGACCTTCGTGGAGACCACGTACTCGTCGCGCGGCTTGGTCGAAAGGAACGCGCCCAGCCGGCGCTCGGACAGCCCGAGCCCGTAATGCGGCGCGGTGTCGAAGTAGCGGATGCCGCTCTCCCACGCCGCCTCGAGGATGGCGAACGCGTCATCGTCGCTCATCGCGCGGAAGAGGTTGCCGACGTTGGCGGCGCCGTAGCCGAGCGGGGTCAGCGTCGGCGTGCGCGGGTCAGGCGACGACATGCGCGCCCGTCCACGTGTAGGTGGCGATGCTCTCGGCCTTCATCTCCATGCCGGCGCCCGGCGCGAGCGGCGGCATGTACGCGCCGTGGCGGATGTCGGTGGGCGTGATGAAGTGCTCGTGCAGATGATCCACGTACTCGATCATCCGCCCGTCCCGGCTGCCGCTGACGGCGACGAAGTCGAACATCGACAGGTGCTGCACCGCTTCGCAGAGCCCCACGCCGCCCGCGTGCGGGCAGACCGGAACCCCGAACTTCGCCGCCAGCAGGAGGTTGGCGACGTTCTCGTTGACGCCCGCGACGCGCACCGCATCGATCTGCATGACCGAGATCGCCTCGGCCTGGAGCAGCTGCTTGAAGATCATGCGGTTCTGCGCGTGCTCTCCCGTGGCCACGCGCACCGGCGCGACACCGCGGGCGATCTCGGCGTGACCGAGGATGTCGTCGGGGCTCGTCGGCTCCTCGATCCACGCGAGGTCGAACTCCGCCAGCGCCCGCACCCACTCGATCGCCTCGGAGACCTCCCAGCGCTGGTTCGCGTCGATGGCGATCGGGAAATCGGGCCCGCAGACCTCGCGCGCGATGCGCAGGCGGCGCACGTCGTCGTCGAGATCGGCGCCGACCTTGAGCTTGATCTGGGGGAATCCTTCGGCGATCGCCTCGCGGCACAGGCGCGTGAGCTTCTCGTCGGAGTAGCCGAGCCAGCCCGGGCTCGTCGTGTAGGCGGGATAGCCGTCGGCCAGTAGGGCCGCCTCACGCTCGGAACGACCCGCCTCGGCACCGCGGAGGATCTCCAGCGCCTCGTCGGGGGTCAGGGCGTTGGTGAGGTAGCGGAAGTCGACCAGCCCGACGATCTCCTCGGGGGTCATCCGCGACAGGAGCCGCCACAGCGGCATTCCCGCACGCTTGGCCTTGAGGTCCCACAGGGCGTTGACGACGGCGCCGATCGCCATGTGCATGACGCCCTTCTCGGGCCCGAGCCAGCGCAGCTGCGAGTCGCCGATGAGCCCGCGCCACGTGGCGCCCATGTCGTCGAGGAGGGGTTCGAGCTCCTGCCCGACGAGGTGGCCGGCGAGCGCGTCGATCGCGGCGACCTGCACGTCGTTGCCGCGGCCGATCGTGAAGACGAACGCGTGACCGGCCTCGCCCGCGTCGGTGACGACCTGCACGTAGGCGGCGGAGTAGTCGGGGTCGAGGTTCATCGCGTCGGAGCCGTCGAGACTGAGCGACGTGGGAAAGCGGATGTCTGTCGTGTCCAGTGAGACGATGCGGGTCACAGGTACTCCTCCTCGAGCCGCGGCTTCCGCGGGAACCTTGGAAGTGTAAACATCGGATGTCTATACTGTCAATTGCCACCAGGGTCGCAGGCGCTGACGCGTGCGCGGCCGCACACTGTCGTACGGGAGATTCATGAAATTCGCACGCCTCGGGCCGGTCGGCCACGAGATCCCCACCGTCGTCGACGGAGATCGCCATCTCGACCTGCGACCCCTCACATCCGATGTCACGGGGGACTTCCTCGCCGCCGATCACGTATCGCGTGTGTCCGCGGCCATCGAGGCCGGACGGCTCCCCGAGCTCGACGTCGACGGTCTGCGCATCGGCGCACCGATCGCCCGCCCCTCGGCCGTCATCTGCGTCGGGATGAACTACGCCGCCCACGCGGCGGAGTCGGGTTCCGCGCCGCCGGAGATCCCGATCATCTTCCTCAAGACCCCCAACACCGTCGTCGGTCCGGACGACGAGGTCATGATCCCGCGCGACAGCGTCAAGACCGACTGGGAGGTCGAGCTCGGCGTCGTGATCGGCACGCGCACCGCCTACCTCGACAGCCGGGACGAAGCTCGCGCGCACATCGCCGGCTACGTCGTCGCGAACGACGTGTCCGAGCGAACGTTCCAGCTCGAGGTCTCGGGAGGCCAGTGGTCGAAGGGCAAGTGCTCCTTCGGGTTCAGCCCCACCGGGCCGTGGCTGGTCACCGCCGACGAGGTCGATCCCGACGCCCTGAGCCTGCGCAGCTTCGTCAACGGGGAACCGCGCCAGGACTCGAACACCGCCGACATGATCTTCCCGGTCGACGAGATCGTCTACCAGCTGTCGCAGTACATGACCCTCGAGCCGGGCGACCTCATCCTCACCGGGACCCCGGAGGGCGTGGCGCTGTCGGGGCGCTTCCCGTACCTGGCCCCCGGTGACGTCGTCGAGATCGAGATCGACGGACTCGGCCGGCAGCGACAGGTCTTCACGGCATGGGAGCCCGCGTCGTGACCGGCGTGCTCGACGGCCTCGTCGCGGTCGTCACCGGCGGCGCGTCGGGGATCGGCGCCGCGATCGCCGAGCGCCTGCACGCCTCGGGCGCGCACGTGGCCGTGCTCGACCTCGATCCGACGGGGGCCGACGAGCGCTTCGCCGCCTTCACCGCCGACGTGTCGGACCGAGCGAGTGTGGATGCCGCGATCGCGGCCGTCGGCGAGCGCTTCGGCCGCATCGACATCGTCGTCAACAACGCCGGCATCGGAGCACAGGGCGATGTCGCCGCGAACGACGACGATGAATGGGCGCGCGTGCTGTCGATCAACGTCACCGGCATCGCGCGCGTCAGCGCCGCCGCCCTCCCCTGGCTGCGCCGCTCGCCCGCGGCGGCCATCTGCAACACGGCGTCCATCGCGGCGACCGCGGGCCTGCCGCAGCGCGCCCTGTACAGCGCGTCGAAGGGGGCGGTGGCCGCACTCACCCGCGCCATGGCCGCCGACCACCTGCGTGAGGGCATCCGCGTCAACGCGGTGAACCCCGGCACGGCCGACACCCCGTGGGTGGGACGCCTGCTCGCGAGCGCGCCGGATCCCGAGGCCGAGCGCGCCGCGCTGGAGGCGCGCCAGCCCCACGGGCGTCTCGTCTCCGCCGCCGAGGTCGCCGAGGCCGTGCACTACCTCGTCGGTCCGGGCGCCGGATCGACCACCGGCACCGCGATCGAGGTCGACGGGGGGATGGGCCCGCTGCGGCTGCGTCCGACGTCGTGACCGCGGGCGGCGGGGCGCGACCCGCACGGGATGCGCCCCGCCGCTCTCAGGCCGCCGCCGAAAGCCGGTAGGTGCGCTCGGCGGTCGACCAGAGGATGGCGTCCCGATCGCCGGGATCGAGTCGGGACGACCATTCCGTGACGAATCTCGCCCACCGTCCGTACGGCGTCGACACCGGCCAGTCCCCGCCGAACATCAGCCGCTCGGGCCCGAAGGCCTCCAGCGCCACGTCGAGATAGGGCCGCAGTCCCTCGGACGTCCACGGCCCGCGTGCTTCGGCCGGCAGACCGGAGATCTTCGCGACGGTGTTCTCCCGCTCGGCGAGCGCCGCGATGTCCCCCATCCACCGCGCGGCCGGGGCGGAGGAGAGATCGGGCTTGCCGAGGTGGTCGAGCACGATCGTCAGCTCCGGCACGGCGTCGGCCAGCGCGACGACATCGGCCAGCTGATCGTGTCGCACGCACGCGTCGAAGGTGAGCCCGGCCCGCGCGATCGCGTGCGCCCCGGCGAGGAACTCCGGCGAGAGCGCGAACCCGCGGTCTTCGCCCTGCAGCAGACGTCGGATGCCTCGCACGAGCGGTCGCTTGCAGAGACGCGCGAGCACGTCGTCCAGGTCGGAGGGGCGCTCGACCGGCGCGAAGGCGACGACACCGCGGATGTCGGCGACGCCCGCCCGCTCGACGACCCAGTCGACCTCGTCGACGGCCTGCTCCGGCGCGCAGTCGGCCTGCACGAAGACGAAGGCGCGCTCGGATACGGCGGGCGCATCCTGCAGCGCGGCGGTCAGTTCGGCGACGTCGTGCCGCGCGGCCAGGGGGCCCTCCAGCCACGCGTAGTGCAGGTGATCCGGATCCCAGAGGTGGAGATGACTGTCGAGGAGGCGCACATCGTCCATTGTGGCGCGGACCGCGGTCGGCGTCGTGGAGGATGTCTCGCCCTACGATGTCGACATGGCCCTGACCGACGACGCGATCGAGCGCATCAAGGCGATGATCGTCGACGGCGAGATCGCCCCGGGCGACCGCCTCCCGCCCGAGAAGGAGCTGTCCGAGCGCCTCGGGCTCTCCCGCAACTCGCTGCGGGAGGCGGTGAAGGCGCTCGAGGTCATGGGCGTGCTCGCCGTGCGGCGCGGCGACGGCACGTACGTCACCAGCCTCGAGCCCGGACTCCTCCTCGACGCGGTGTCCTTCCTCGCCGACCTCCACGACGACACCTCGCTGCTGGAGATCTTCCAGGTGCGCCGCATCCTCGAGTCGCACGCGACCGGACTCGCCGCCCGGCGCGCGACTCCCGCCGACGTCGAAGCCCTGACGGCCGAGGTCGACAAGGTCTCCGACGTGCAGGACATCGAGACGCTCGTCGACCACGACCTGCGCTTCCACCGCATGATCGTCGTGATCGGGGGCAATCAGTACCTCGCGAGCCTCGTCGACTCCCTCACCAGCCAGACGGTCCGTGCTCGCGTGTGGCGCGGCCTGACCGATGACGGCGCCGTCGCGCGCACCCTGGCCGAGCACCGCGCGATCGTCGACGCGATCGCCGAGGGCGACGTGGCTCTCGCGACCGCCGTCGCGACCGCACACGTGGCGGGTGTCGAGCGCTGGCTCCGGCGGGCGGGAGCGCACGGGGGCGAGTGACTGGACGGCACCTGTAATGACAGCTACACTCACCTGTAGTTACAGGACCGTCGAGGAGGACTCATGCCTGCCTTCCGCACCCCGCCGCTGCGGCCGTTCGCGATCGATTTCGACCCCGACCGGCTGACCCTCTCCCCCGAGGGACCGACGCTCACGCGGCGCATGAGCGACCTCGAAGGTCTCTTCCGCGACCACGACGCCTGGCGCACCGCCGCCGAGGGTGATGACCCCGTGGTCTACACGGTCTCCAGCAGCCCCGTCCCCGAGATCGAGCGGGAGCTGCCGCAGTCGATCACGACGATCCTGCCCGGCACCACCGGCGGCGAGCTCTGGATGACCAAGGGCCACCAGCATCCGGACCACCAGGGCGAGATCTACTACGCCCTGCAGGGCACCGGCGGCCTGCTGATGTTCGACGGCGACGAGCACGCCTGGCTCGACATGACCCCGGGGACGATCGGATACATCCCGCCGGGCTGGGCCCACCGCTCGGTCAACACCGGCGATGACGCCTACGCGTTCCTCGCCGTCTATCCCGGCGGCGCGGGGCACGACTACGGCTGGGTCCTCGAGCACGGCATGGGCCGGCGTGCGTTCCGCGCCGAGGGCGGATTCGAGCTGCGCCCGTACGGGGAGTGACTCTCCCGTGCTCATCGCCCACGATCTCGGAACGACCGGCAACAAGGCGTCTCTCCACGACGACACCGGCCGCCTGCTCGCATCCGTCACCGTCTCCTACCCCGCCCACTTCGCCGCCGACGGCATCGCCGAGCAGGACCCCGGCCACTGGTGGGACGCCGTCGTGTCGGCGACGCGATCGCTCGTCGAGCGCGCCGAGGTGCAGCCGTCCGAGGTGACGGGCCTCGTCGTCAGCGGCCAGATGATGGGCGCCGTGCTCCTCGACGGCGACGGGCGGCCCGTGCGCCCGGCGATCATCTGGGCCGACACGCGCGCGGCGGCACAGGAACGCGAACTGAGCGACGCCCTCGGCGACGAGCCGGCCTACCGGCTGCTCGGCCACCGGCTGAACCCCACCTACTCGGTCGAGAAGGTCATGTGGGTGCGCGACAACGAACCCGACGTATGGCGGCGGGTGCGCCGTTTCTGCGTCGCGAAGGACTACATCGTCCTCCGTCTCACCGGGCGCCTGGCCACCGATCGGTCCGACGCGAGCGGCACGAACGCCTACGACCAGCTCGCCGGAACCTGGTCGAGCGCCGTGCTCGACGCGGCACGCCTCGATGCCTCGCTCTTCCCCGAGATCGTCGACTCCGTGACGGTCATGGGCACCCTCACCCCGGATGCCGCCGATGCCCTGGGCCTGCCGGCCGAGGTTCGCGTCGTGATGGGCGGGGGCGACGGCCCGATGGCGGCCGTCGGCTCCGGCATCGTCGCCCCCGAAGACGGCGCCTACGTGTGCCTGGGCACGTCGTCGTGGATCTCGTTCGCCACCGACGCGCCGCTCCACGATCCGCACCGCCGCACCTTCACCTTCGACAATGTCGTGCCCGGGAGCTTCGTGCCGACCGCGACGATGCAGGCCGGCGGCGCATCGGTGCAATGGATCTCCGAGGCCCTGTCCTCCGACCCGACGCGCCCCGACACCGCCGCCCTCACGGCCGACGCCGGCGGCGATGTCGACACCGACGGCCTGTACTTCCTCCCCTACCTCCTGGGTGAGCGCTCCCCGTACTGGAATCCGGATGCGCGCGGCGCCTTCGTCGGCATCGCACGCCATCACACTCGGGCCCACCTGATGCGTGCGGTGCTCGAGGGGGTCGGATTCAACCTGCTCACGTGCATCCAGGCGTTCCGCGCGGCCGGGGCGACGTTCGATCGCATCGATGCCGTGGGCGGCGGCGCCCAGAGCGACGCCTGGCTCAGCATCCTCGCCGACATCTGGGGCGTGCCGGTGCGGCGCCGGACGATCGTGAGCGAGGCGAACAGTCTCGGCGCGGCCGTCACCGGCGCCGCGGGGCTCGGACTCACCGACTTCTCGGCGGCGCGCTCGCTCAGCGAGGTCACCGCCGAATTCACACCCGATCCGCATCGCCACAGCGCATACGCGCAACGGCACGCACGGTTCTCCGCGGCGTACGACGCGCTCGAGCCGTGGTTCACCGGAGGAGCCTGATGGCCGTCATCCTCGTCACCAGCCGATCGTTCGGCGACGGCGACCTCGACGTGCACGCCCGAGCAGCCGAGGCGGGGCACACGATCGTGCGCGGTCCGGCGCACCATCCCCTCGACGACCTCGCCGAGGTGCTCCCCACCGTCGACGCGTGGATCGCCGGCACCGGACCCATCACGACCGAGCACCTCGACCTCGCACCCCGGCTGGCGGTGATCGCCCGCTACGGCGTCGGGGTCGAGGCCGTCGACGTCGCCGCGGCCACCGAGCGCGGCATCGTGGTCTCGAACACGCCGGGCGCCAACGCCGAGGCCGTCGCCGACCACACCGTCGGCCTGGCCCTGGCCGCACTCCGGTCGACGGTGGACGGCGATCGCCGCGTGCGCTCCGGCGACTGGACCGTGCGACGGGGCCGCGAACTCGGCAGGTCGACGGTCGGTATCGTCGGCTTCGGGCGCATCGGACGCGGCGTCGCACGACGCCTGCAGGGCTTCGGGTCCGACGTTCTCGCCACCGACCCGTTCGTGCCCGCAGAGGATGTGCGACGTGCCGGCGCGGAGCCGGCGACACTCGACGAGATCTTCGCGAAGGCGGATGTGATCACCCTGCACGCGCCCGGCGGACAGGTGATCGTCGACGAGGAGCGCATCGCGCGCCTTCGCCGCGGCGCCGTGATCGTCAACTGCGCTCGGCCCGATCTGGTCGACGAGCCGGCACTCGCCGCGGCGCTCGCGGACGGCCGCGTCGGAGCCTACGCCGCCGACGTGCTCACCGGAGACACGGCCGGGCGCGACAGCCCGCTGCTCGATGCCGCACTGGCCGACCGGGTCGTCATCACACCGCATCTGGCCGCGCAGACAACGCAGGCCGTCGACAACATGGGGGCGATGGCCCTCGAGAACGCTCTGGCCGTGCTCGCCGGCGAACCGGCGCCCTACGCCGTGACGAGCACCTGAAACGAGGACGCATGACCACCGATCCCCTGGTCCCCACGAGCGAAGCCGGCGTGCTGGCCGTGCTGCGCGCCCCCTCGGCTTCGACAGCGCTCGACGCGGTCGATGCTCTCGTGCGCGGCGGCGTGACCGGCATCGAGGTGACCTTCAGCACGCCCGATGCCCCCGAGGTGATCGCGCAGGTGCGCGCACGATACGGCGACGACGCTCTCGTCGGCGCGGGAACGGTCACCACGGCGGAGCAGGCCCGCGAAGCGGCGGAGGCGGGCGCTCAGTTCCTCGTCAGTCCCGGTTCGGTCGCGGAGCTCTCGGCGGCGATGACCGCCACGGGGCTCGTCACGATGACCGGCGCACTGACCCCCAGCGAGGTCATGCTCGCGCGCGGCTACGGCGCCGACGTGGTGAAGATCTTCCCGGCATCGGTCTTCGGCCCGTCGTACCTCGGGGCGCTCCGCGCACCGCTGCCCGGCATCCCCCTCATGCCGACCGGCGGCGTCACCCCCGACAACCTCGCGGAGTGGTTCGCCGCCGGCGCGGTCGCCGTGGGAGCCGGCGGAGACCTCGTTCCCGGGTCGGCGCTGGCGGCGGGAGACATGGAGGAGATCGAGCGCCGCGCGCGGCTGTTCGCCGCGGCGCTGCAGCGGGTGCGCGAGGAGGGTGAGGCGGCATGACCGGCGACTACATGGGATTCGTCGGGGTGAGCACCGGCTCGTCCTCGATCAACGAGGTGTTCCCGCTGTGGGCGCAGATCCTCGGGCTCCCCACCGATCGGCTCATCGGGCACGACCTTCCGCTCGACGCCACGCGCGAGCAGTACCGCGACCTCGTCGCCCGCATCCGCGACGACGAGCACCATCGCGGCGCACTGGTGACCACGCACAAGATGAACGTCTTCGCGGCGGCATCCGACATGTTCGACGACCTCGACCCCTTCGCGGTGTCGTGCAGCGAGATCTCCTCGATCTCCAAGCGGGGCGACCGGCTGATCGGCCAGGCGAAGGATCCGCTGACCGTCGCGCTCGCGCTCGATGACTTCCTTCCGCGCGACCACTTCGCCACCACCGACGGCCACGTGCTCATCCTCGGCGCGGGCGGTTCCGGAACCGCCCTGTCGTGGGCACTGGCCGAGCGGCCCGCGTTCGAGCGCCCGGCCCGCATCGTCGTCACCGCTCGCGACGACCGCAGCCTCGACGAGCTGCGGTCCGTGCACGAGAGGCGCGGAACGCCCCCGGACCTGATCGAATACCGTCGCGTCGACGACGATGCGGATTCGGCCGCCCTCGTCGCCGCGCTCCCGCCGGCGTCGGTCATCGCCAACGCCACCGGCCTCGGCAAGGACCGCCCCGGCTCCCCGCTTCCCGACGACGTGGTCTTCCCCCGCAACGCCTTCGTATGGGAGTTCAACTACCGGGGCAGCCGGGAGTTCTGGCACCAGGCCCTCGCTCAGCAGGATGCGCGGGAGCTCGTCGTCGTCGAGGGCTGGCGGTACTTCATCCACGGCTGGTCCCAGGTCGTCGCCGACGTGTTCGACGTGACCCTCACCCCCGAGATCGTCGATCGGCTGGCCGCCGCCGCGGAGACCACGAGATGATCCGCACGGTGCTCGGCGACATCGAGGCGGCCGAGCTCGGCCCCACGAATTACCACGAGCACCTGTTCCAGATCTCGCCGCTCCTCCCCGGCGACGAACTGGACGACGAGGAGCGGTCGGGCCGCGAGGCCGAGACCCTGCGCGACAGCGGCTTCGCGGCGATGGTGGATGCGACCCCGCTCGGCCTCGGACGCGACGCGGCGGGCATCGCCCGCATCAGCGCCGCGACGGGCCTGCACATCGTCGCGACCACCGGACGCCACCGCGAAGCGCACTATCCCGGCGAGCATCCGCTGCACGCATGGGACGTCGATCGCCTGACGGCCCGCTTCGTCGGCGAGATCGTCGCCGGCATGTGCGACGGCGACGACCTCGCACGGGGTCCGGGCGGAACATCCGTGCGAGCGGGCCTGCTGAAGGGCGGGGTCGGATACTGGCGGATCACGGCCTTCGAGCGCGCGACGCTCGACGCGGTCGCCGCCGCGCACCGCGAGACGGGTGCTCCGGTCATGGTGCACCTGGAGTTCTGCACCGCCGCGCATGAGGTGCTCGATCTGCTCGCCGAGCAGGGCGTCGCCGCCGACCGGGTCGTGCTCGCCCACGCGGACCGCGATCCCGATCCCGGTCTCCACGCGGCGCTGGCCGCACGCGGCGCCTACCTCGGCTACGACGGGTTCGCCCGCCCCCGCACCCGCAGCGACGCCGAGCTCCTGACCCTCACCGAAGCGGTGGTCCACGCGGGCGCGGGCGAGCGCATCGTGCTCGGCGGCGACGTGGCGCGCCGCACCCGCTATCTGGCCTACGGCGGCATGCCCGGCCTCGGCTACCTCGGTGAGCGGTACGTGCCGCGACTGCGGGAGCGTGTCGGCGCGGACGCTGTCGACACGATGCTGCGCGACAACCCCGCGCGCCTGCTGTCCCTGTCCTCCTGAGCGCGACACCGGCCGGCGCCGATTCGCGATTCCCCTCCCCCACCGCGGGCGCACGAAGAAGGGCTCCCGCCGCGGCGGGAGCCCTTCTCGATGGTGCGGCTTACTCGTAGAGGACCGCGGCGATGTCCTCGTCGTCGATGTTGTCGGCGTCGTACCAGTACGAGCCGGTGTCGTAGAAGCCCTCGACCGTCTCACCCATCGCGGCGTCGTACGCGGCCTGCACGACGGTCGCGCCGATGCCGATCGGGTCCTGCGTGATGGCACCGGCCATCGTGCCGTCCTTGATCGCGTTGATCTGCGCGGCGCCGGAGTCGAAGCCGACGATCGTGATCTCACCGGCGTCGAGACCGAGCTCGTTCACGGCGTTCACGACGCCGATCGCGGAACCCTCGTTGGTGCCGTAGATGCCCTTGAGGTCGGGGTACGCGGCGATCATCGCCTTGGCGATGTCGGCCGACTTCAGGTGGTCGCCGTCACCGTACTGGATGTCGACGATCTCGATGTCGGGGTAGTTCTCCTCGATCTCCTGCACGAAGCCGTCGCGGCGCTCGACACCGGTCGAGTTGATCTGGCTGTGGCCGACGATCGCGACCTGTCCCTCACCGCCGATGAGCTCGGCCATGTGCTCGGCCGCGATGCCGCCGGCCACGATGCTGTCGGTCGCGGCCAGGCTCAGCGAGTAGTCGCTGTCGCAGGGCGCGTCGAACTCGACGACCGGGATGCCGGCAGCTTCGGCGCTCTCGTACAGCGGGATGCACGCCTCGGGGTCGAGCGCGGCGTACGCGATCGCGTCGGGGTCCTTGTCGATCGCCGTCTGCAGCATCTGCAGCTGCGCGTCGACCTCGGTCTCGGCGGCCGGGCCCTCGAAGGTGATCTCGACGCCGAGTTCGGCGGCGCGCTCCTCGGCACCCTGCTTGACGGCCTGCCAGAACTGGTGCTGGAAGCCCTTCGAGATCATGGCGATGTACATCGAGTCGCCGTCGCCGCCGGCCTCGCCCCCGGACGAGCCGTCCGAGCTCGAGCATCCGGCGAAGGCGAGAGCCGCTGCCGCGACGGTGGCCGCGAAGGCGACCTTCTTTCCGTACTTCATTGAAACTCCATTGTTGTGTGAGACCGGTCGCCCGGTCGGTGCGGACAGTGTTGCTGTGTGCCTCGGGTTGTTTCCTGCCGGATGTCCGGCTGAGCCGGCGACGGGCACGGTCGCCGCCGGCGAGGTCAGGTGGAGGTGCGGTTGCGGAGGGAGTCGAAGAAGACCGCGATGAGGATCACGATGCCCACGACGACGTTCTGCCACTCCGTCTGGATCGACATGATGCGCAGACCGTTGATGAGCACGCTCATGATGAGCGCACCGATGACGGTGCCGAGGATCGAGCCGCGGCCGCCGAGCAGCGAGGTGCCGCCGATGATCACGGCCGCGATCGCCTGCAGCTCGTAGCCCACGCCCAGCTGCGGCTGAGCGGAGTCCAGTCGCGCCGCGAGCACGACGCCCGCGATGCCGGTGAAGGCGCCGGCGAACATGTAGATGAGGATCTTCCAGCGGCGCGTGTTGACGCCGGACAGGCGCGTCGCCTCCTCGTTCGACCCGATCGCGAAGGTGTAGCGGCCGAGGATGGTGCGGTTCAGCACGAGGTAGCCGACCACGGCGAGCAGGAGCGTGATGAGCACGGCGTTGGGCAGGCCGGGGACGAGGGTGCCGAGCGCGATCTGGTTGAAGTCCGGCGCCGAGCCGGAGAAGTAGATCGGGCGCACGCCCGAGATCACCAGCGCGAGCCCCTGCGCGATCATCATCATCGCGAGGGTCGCGATGAACGGCGGCAGCCCGAGGAAGGTGATGTTCAGGCCGTTCACCAGCCCCATCAGCACGCCGGTGCCGATGCCGCCGAGCACGCCGAGCCAGACGGGCAGACCCATGTTCGTGATGAACACGCCCGTCATCACCGCGGCGAGGGTCATGCCGGTGCCGATCGACAGGTCGATGCCGCCGGTGATGATGACGAACGTCGTTCCGAGGGCGAGGATCCCGATCACCGAGGTGGCCAGGAGGATGCCCGAGATGTTGCTCCAGGTGAAGAAGTTGTTCCCGAAGATCGAGAAGAAGATCACCAGGATGATCAGGGTTCCGAACGCCAGCGACTGCTGGAGCTGCCTCTTCATGAGGCCCACGAAACCGCCCGACGAGCTCTTCTCGTCGATCGCGTTCTGGATCACCGTCGTCGTCGACGGGCCCGGGTTCTGGTCGGTGCTCATTCTTCCTCCTGCGCGTGCGCGGCGAACTGCATGATCTTTTCCTGACTTGCTTCCTCGTTGCGGAGGGTGCCCGTGATCCGGCCGCCCGCCATCACGACGATGCGGTTGGCGACGCGGAGGATCTCGGGGAGCTCCGACGAGATGACGATGATGGACTTGCCGGATGCCGCGAGATCCTGCATCACGCGGTAGATCTCCTCCTTGGCTCCGACGTCGATGCCGCGGGTCGGCTCGTCGAAGATGAGCACGTCGCAGTCGCGAAGCAGCCACCGGGCGATGACGACCTTCTGCTGGTTTCCTCCGGAGAGGAGCTTGACGACCTGGTTGACCGACGGCGTCTTGGTGCGGAGCGTCTTGACGTAGTCCTTCGTCTGCTGCTTGGCCTTGCCGTCCGACATCCACCCGATGGCGTTGGCGTACGACCCGAGCGAGGCGAGCACGGTGTTGAAGGTGACGTCCTGCTCGAGCATGAGCCCCAGGAGCTTGCGGTCCTCGCTGAGGTAGCCGACCCCGAGCTTGACCGCGTCAGCGGGCTGATGGATGCGCGCCTTCTTGCCGGCGACGGTGATGGTTCCCCCGTCGCGCGGGTCGGCGCCGATGATCGCTCGCGCCGTCTCGGTGCGGCCGGCGCCCATGAGGCCGGCGAAACCGAGGATCTCGCCCTTGTGCAGCTGAAAGGAGACGTCTTTCAGGAGCGACTTCGTGCTGAGGTTCTGCACGTCGAGGATGACCGGATCGCCGAGGTGCTCGCGCGCCTCCGGGCGCGCGCCCTCGTCGATCTGGCGGCCGACCATCATCTCGATGATGGTCGGAACCGCGATCTCCGACTTCGTCAGAGATCCGATGTATGTGCCGTCGCGAAGCACGCTGACGCGGTCGGCGAGTCGCTTGAGCTCATCCATGCGGTGCGAGATGTAGACGATCCCCGTGCCGCGGGCCTTCAGGTCTTCGATGAGGGTGAACAGCGTCTCGGTCTCACTGTCGGTGAGCGCCGACGTCGGCTCATCCATGATGAGCACCTTGGCGTCGAACGAGAGGGCCTTGGCGATCTCGACCATCTGCTGCTTCGCCACGGTGAGCTCGCCGACCGGCTGCTTGGGGTCCACCCGGATGTTCAGCCGCTCCAGCAGCTCCTTCGCCTTGGCGTTGAGCTTGGTGTCCGAGACGAACGGGCCCGTGCGCGGCTCGCGCCCGATGTAGATGTTCTGCGCGACGGTGAGGTCCGGCATCAGGTTCATCTCCTGGTGGATGATCGTGATGCCGAGCTGCTGCGCCTGCAGCGGGCTGGTCAGCTCGACGTCCTTGCCGTCGAAGGTGATCGTGCCCTCGTCGCGCTGGTAGATCCCGGAGAGGATCTTCATCAGCGTGGACTTGCCCGCGCCGTTCTCCCCGACGAGCACGAGAACCTCGCCGGCGTACACCTCCAGATGCACGTCCTTGAGGGCCTGGACGCCGGGGAATCCCTTGCTGATCCCCTCGACTCTGAGGATGGGCTCGCTCACTGTGTCACCTGCTTCTTCGAAGGCCGATCGATCGAGTGCCGCACGCTGGCGGTAAACATCCGATCAATATTCCATCGCGCTGCCGTGCAGCGCAAGTTGTACCTAAATGTATCTACTCGCCGACGCGGGGGGAAGACCTGTAATAACATCTTCGTCACAACCTGCGGACGACGGCCGTCCTCGGGGGAGAGGACGACATGCAGATCGGTGCCCATGGTCTCGTTTTCACCGGAGAGTTCGACGAGGCCGGCCTGCGCCGCGCGGTCGAGGGCACGGCCCGCGCCGGTTTCGATCTCATCGAGATCCCGCTGATGGATCCCGACGGCTTCGACTCCGCCCTCGCCGGCCGGATGATCGCCGATGCCGGCCTGGCCGTCTCCGCCTCGCTCGGCCTCACCGCGGCCACCGACCTGACCAGCGAAGACGCGGCGGTCGTCGCGGCCGGAGAACGGGTGCTGGAGCAGTGCCTCGACCATGTCGCCGCGATGGGCGGCGATGTGCTGTGCGGCGTGATCTACTCCGCGATGCAGAAGTACCTCACTCCGCCGACGACGAACGGCGTGGCGGCGAGCCAGGCGGCGATCGCGCGACTGGCGGCATCCGCCGCCGAGCGCGGCATCCGCCTTTCGCTCGAGGTCGTCAACCGCTACGAGTCGAACGTCTTCAACACGTCTCGCGGGGCGCTCGCCTACCTCGACGGCGTCGGCGACGACCGCGTGAGCGTGCACCTGGACACATACCACATGAACATCGAGGAGTCCGACCTCTTCCAGCCCGTGCTGGACGCCGGCCCGCGCCTCGGCTACGTGCACATCGGCGAGAGCCACCGCGGCTACCTCGGCACCGGATCGGTCGCCTTCGGCGACTTCTTCCGGGCGCTGGACCGCATCGGCTACGACGGTCCCGTCGTGTTCGAGTCGTTCTCCTCGGCCGTCGTGAGCGCCCAGCTGAGCAACACGCTCGGCATCTGGCGCAACCTGTGGGAGGACAGCGACGACCTCGCGGCGCACGCCAACCGCTTCATCAGGGACGCTCAGCGCGCCGTTCAGACGATCGAGATGCATTGACGCCTCACAGATCCACACGACCGACGAGGTTCACCCGGATGCCGATGCGGTCGAACATCGCGGCCTTCGCGGCGAGGGCGCGGTCGGCCGTCTCGGCGTCGGGGGCGTAGACCACCTGCGCGTGGTTCGCCTTGTGTCGGGCCATGAACTGGTCGCGCGTGACGTCGTGCAGCACGACGTGCGCGATCGGCCACTCCGGGTTCGTGGCGTTCTTGCGACGCTGCGTCTCCTCCTCCGGAAGCTCCACGACGCTCGCGCGGAAGATGTCTGCCTGCAGGATCCCGTCGGCGATGAAGACGCGCGAGACCACGATCTCGCCTGGCTTGGAGACGCCGTTGATCGTGGCGCCGCCGGCGGGGAAGAACACATCACCCTGCCGCCAGCCCTCCGCCTTGTCCCAGCCGCCGAGGTGTGACGCGGGCACGGAGCCGGAGATCTCGTAGACCCACACGAACTCGCCGTCGTACTCCTCGCCCCAGCGCACGTCGTGCAGGGTGTTGTCGGGAACGAGCCCCATCGCCGTCCACACGCGGTCGGTCACGAGCGCATCGACGGCGACGCCCTCGTCGGCCTCGTTGAAGTGCGGGAAGGCGCGGCCGGCGAACAGTTCGCGGGACCCGTCGCGGGAGAGCACCGGCGGGCGCTCGGTGGAGTTCAGGATGCCCTCGGCGAGGTCCGAGGCCGGCACCAGGTCCTTCAGGCCCTGCTGGTACTGGATGCCGACCGCATCCAACCCGAAGTCGTCGGCGATCCGCAGCGCCGCGATGTACATCTTCATCTGCCACTGCACCTGCTCGCGGGTGAGCTCGGTGGCCGCGTCGTCGCCGAAGCGGAAGGTCATGCCGCGCTCGACGAGCCAGTCGAACGCCGCGTCCGCCTCGGCCTCGGTCACCTGGAGCATCTCCGCGTACAGCGCCGACTGCGACAGGCGCTCCTTGTAGATGCCGGTCGCGTTCAGCAGCTCGTCGTCGAAGATCGCGTTGTACATGCCCATGCAGCCCTCGTCGAAGACGCCGATGATCGCCTTCTCGGCCAGCAGCTGATCGCCGAGCGCGCGTCCGAGCTCGACCTCGGGCGTTGCGGGCAGCTCGGGGAGCGCTCGCACGTGGGAGGCGTCGTGGGTGACGGTGCCGGTGCGCGTCCACTCCTCGAGACCCGCGAGGAACCACTCGTCGGCGAAGTCGACCGACCAGAGCGTCGAATACGGCGTGCCCATCTTGGTCAGGCCCGCGTTGAGGCCGAGGAGGCCGACCAGGCCCGGCCAGTCGCCGGCGAAGTTGGCGACCGTGAGGATCGGACCGCGGTGGGTGCGCAGGCCGGCGAGCACGTGATGGCTGTACTGCCAGACGGCCTCGGCGACGATGAGCGGCGCCTCGCGCGGAATCGAGCGGAAGACCTCCATCCCCATGCGCTGACTGGAGATGAAGCCGTGCCCGGTCGCCGGGTCGATGTCGTTGGCGCGGACCACGCTCCACCCGAGCTTCTCCAGCGCCGCCGTGACATCCGCCTCCATCGCCGCCTGGGTCGGCCAGCCGGCCGCGTTCGCCGACTCGCGCAGGTCACCGCTGGCGATGAGGTAGGCCGTTCGCGCCGGAGCTTCCGGCGGCGTGGACACGACGGGCAGGGCGTACGAGGTCATGATGTCCTTTCGGTGGCGAGCGGGCGTTCCGCCGGCGCGTGCGCGACGGCGCCGGTTCCGGCGCCACGCGAGTGAGAGCTGCCCACGCGGTTCATCGGACCTCCTCTTCGTCGCGGGATCTGGAGAGAGTCTACGATGAAATCGATTTCATCGCGACCCCGAATTTTCGAGCTCATGCGCCGCCGCCTGGCCCGCAGCCGGACGCGTCAGCGGGTCTGAGTCGACATCCTGCGCTTGGTCGCCCGGAAGTTCTCGGCGGCGTCGACGAGCGCGACATCCGCATCGATGTGCAGCTGCTCGGTGAGGGAGGCGAGATCCGTGCCGGAGAGCACGGCCGCTCCGACCCTGTCGGTGACGGCCTGGATGACGGTGACGAGGACGCTCGCGTGCGCGCGGGCGACGAGGGGCGGAAGGTCCGGGTCGGTCGAGGTGATCGCCGCGGCGATCCGCGTCACCATCGTCGAGAACGCGAAGAACGTGCGGAAGGGCGGGACGCCGATCGACCTCCGCCGCGACACCATGGCGATCGCCGACCGGCTGGGACTGATCGACGCCGTCCGCGCGAAGGCGCTGCCCACTCGCATGACCGAGTTCGCCGACATCGACGGCGCCCCCATCGCACGTCGCGAGCCGGACAGCGCGGCCGAGAACATCGTGATCGACGACTACGAGATCCACCGGCACGACGATGTGGAGATCCACCGCGACGACCTGCTCGCGATCCTCTTCGGCGCGCTGGACGACGGCGTGCAGGTGCGCTTCGACGACTCGATCATCTCGCTGACCGAGACGGCGGACGGCGTGCGGGCCGCCTTCCGCAACGGCCCCGAGGAAGACTTCGCGATGGTCCTGGGATGCGACGGGAGTCACTCCACCGTGCGCCGACTGTGGTTCGGGCCGGAGAGCGAGTACAGCACCTTCCTGCACAACTACATGTCGGTCACCGTGGTCGACGGAACGTTCATTCCGTCGTGGACGACGCGCATCCAGAACACCCCCGGCCGCACGCTGCTGGTGAACTTCTACGCCGACACGACCGACGTCGTGCTGGCGTTCCGCTCCGAAGATGAGATCCCGTACGACCACCACGACATGGCGGAGCAGAAGAGGATCATCTGCGAGCACTTCGCCGACGCCGGCGAGCCGTTCGCCACGGTGCTGGAGCCAGCACTGACCGCCGACAACTTCTCCTTCGACAAGCTCAGCCAGATCCGTCTTCCCCGGTGGACGTCCGGTCGCGTGGCCCTGGTCGGCGACGCCGCCTACTGCCCGTCACCGGCGGCGGGCATGGGCGGGTCGGTCGCGATCCTCGGCGCGACCGCACTGCACGACGCGTTCGTCGTGGCCGGGGGTGACATCGATCGGTCTTTCGCGGAGTACGAGCGCAGCTTCCGCCCGACGGCGGAGAAGATCCAGACCGAGACGGAGGCGTTCGGGGTGCCGATGATCTTCCCCGCCACCGCCGAGGCGATCGCGTCGCGGAACGCGCAGCTGGTCGCCATGTGACGGCGGTCCGAAGCGGCGACGCAGGTTTTGCGACCTGGCCCTGCGTCCGCCCCGGAGTTCACGAGTCGAGGCGCGGGAGCAGCTCGCCGCCCAGCACGACGGTGCGGGGCGGGGCGTCGTCGCCGGCGAGGCGGTCCAGCAGCATCCGCGCCGCCGTCATTCCCATCTCCCGCGCCGGCAGCCGCACGATCGACACCGACGACGGCGAGATGATCGTGTAGGGAAGGGATCCGATGACCGCCATGCCGTAGGCCGGCGGCGGGGTGCCGAGCTCCGCGAGGCGCTGGATCGCCCCCATGCCGATGAGGTTGTTCCCCGCGACGAAGCCGTCGGGAGGATTCTCCGCCGCCAGCAGCGCATCGATGGAGACCCGGCCGCCCTCGAGATGGAAGGTCGTCGGGTACAGCAGCGCCGGATCGGCGGAGCCCAGGCGCTCCTCCATCGCGTCCCGCCATCCCTGCGCGCGCTCCCGCGACGTCTCGATCGCCATCCCCCCGACCATGCAGGCGACCCGGCGATAGCCGGCATCCAGCAGATCGATCGTCGCGGCGTACCCCGCCGCGCGGTTGGCCATGAGCACCGAGTCGACGCCGCCGCCCGCGGAACGGTCGACGGCGATGATCGGCCGGCCGGCGGCACGCAGCGCACTCACGTCGGTGTCGTCTCCGGCGGCCGCGAGGATGACGCCGGCCATGTGGGCGGAGGCGGCGATGCCGAGGTAGGTGCTCTCCTTGGCGATGTCGCCGTCGGAGTTGCAGAGCATCACCGAGTAGCCCGCCGCCGACGCGACGTCTTCGATGCCCCGCGCCGTCTCGGTGAAGTACGGGTTCTCGATGTCGGGGATCACGAGCGCGATCGCGTTCGCGCTGCCGGTCCGGAGGTTCCGCGCGGTGCTGTTGGGCACGAATTTCAGCTCGCGGGCGGCGCGCTGCACGGCCTCGGTCTTCGCCGGTGACACCCCGACGCCGTTGTACACGCGCGACACGGTGGCGGGCGAGACGCCCGCGCGCTCGGCGACGTCGTAGATCGTGGCCGTCGACAACGCCGACTCCGCACCGCCGCCGTCCGCGCCGCGCGCGGCGCGCGCCCTACTCCGCGTGGACATGGACGAGCGAGGCGTGCGAGACGTCGGAGGCGAGTTCGAACTCGAACCGGCTCCGATCCCCACGGTGGTGGGCGATGAAGAATTCGATCGGGCGCCCCGATGCGTCGCGGCTGACGCTGCGCAGGCGGAGCAGGGCGGCGCCGGTGGTGAGGTCGAGCAGGCGCGCCTGCTCGTGCGAGGCGACCGTCGCCTCGGCCGAACGCACGCCCTCGGCCGCGACGATCCCGCTGTCGGCGAGCACGCGATACAGCGACGCGTCGGCGAGGTCGACGCCGAGCGTCACGGCACCCACCGCCTCCGGCATCCATGTCGTCGACAGCGACCACGGCTGGCCGTCGACGAAGCGCAGCCGCTCCAGGGCGATCACGGAGTCGCCGACGGGGATCTCCAGCGCCTCGGCGACATCGGCCGCGGCATCCTCGCGCTCGTGCCGGATGACATCGCTGTGCACGTGTCCGCCGCGGCGCTCCACGTCTTCGTAGAGCCCCATCAGGGTGTGCACGAGGCTCTCGCTCGTCTTGGGGCGGGCCACGAACGTGCCCTTCCCCTTGACCCGCTCGACGACCCCCTCGTGTTCGAGCTGCGCCAGCGCCTGCCGCACGACGGTGCGGGAGATGCCGTAGTGCTCGCACAGCCGCATCTCGCCGGGAAGCAGATCGCCGGGCTTGAGCTTGCCCTGCGAGATGCGCGCGAGCAGCAGCCGGCACAGCTGGTCGTACATCGGAGACGAGGACCGGCGGTCTATCGCGTCGCCGTGCGGCGGTTCGGTCGTCATGTCAGTACGCGACCCCGGCGTGGAGGATGACGTTGGCGTAGGCCGTGAACTCTCCGGATCGCACGAAGGCGCGGGCGCTCCGCGTGCGTGCCTTGAACTCGACGTGCGGCACGAGTTCGAGTTCGACGCCGAGCGGCTCGAGGCGTTCGCGCAGGGCCGCGAGCATGGCGGGGCTCTGCTCGGCGATCTCCGCCGGCGCGGTCGCGCCCTCGATCACCATCTCGCCGAGCACCGTGTCGAGAACGTCGAGGAAGGCCGGCTCCCCCGGACGGTAGGCGAGGTCGATCCGCTCGCTGCCGACCGGAATCGGCAGCCCCGCGTCGGTCACGACGATGAGATCGGTGTGCCCGGTCTCGCTGATGACGCGCGAGAGGGCCGGGTTGATGGTGGAGGGAATCTTTCTCATGCGCGGCTCCCGTCGACGATCTCGGGCGCGGGGCGTTCGGCGAGGAACGCGTCGACGCGCTCGCGGGTCGGCAGACTCGGCGAGGCTCCTCGCACGGTGACGGCCAGCGCGCCCGCCGCGGCGGCACGCACGACGGCCTCGTCGAGGGTGGCGCCCTCCGCGAGCGCCGCGCCGAGGTATCCGGAGAACGCGTCACCGGCGGCGGTGGTGTCGACGGCCTCGACGGGAAACGGTGCGACCAGGCGCGCTCCGTCGGGGCTGATCAGCAGGGCACCGGCACCGGCGAGGGTCACGACCGCGGCGCCGACGCCGCGTTCCAGGAACCAGCGCCCCGCCCGCTCGGCACTCGCGACATCGGTCACCTCGACGCCCGTCATCACCGTCGCCTCGGTCTCGTTGGGCGTCACGACATCGACGTGGCGCCAGATGTCGTCGGGAAGAGCCGACGCCGGCGCCGGATCGAGCACGACGGTGAGCCCGCGCTCGCTGCCGGCCCGAATGGCGTGCATCGCGAGCGGTGCGGGGATCTCCAGCTGCGTGAGGAGCACGGATGCCCTGCCGGCGAGCGCGTCCAGCCCGGCGTCGATCTGACCGGCGCTGAGCGCGGCGTTGGCGAGGGGCACCATGACGATGTCGTTCTGCGCCGAGGCATCGACGCGAATGTGCGCGATGCCGGTCGGACCGGCAACGGTGCGCACGTGCGTCACGTCGACGCCCGCGTCGACGAGACCATCCATGATCATGTCGTGGAAGAGGTCGCTGCCGACGCACGCGACGAAGCTGGCTGCAGCGCCCGCTCGGCCCGCGGCGACGACCTGATTCGCGCCCTTGCCGCCGAGCACGAGGGTGAAGTCGTCGCCCAGGATCGTCTCGCCGGGCACGGGCAATCGCGTCGAGAACGTGGTGAGGTCGGCCGTGACGGATCCCACGACGACGACCCCGGGGAGAGCCTGCTGGTCATCGGTCATGGCACCACCTGCGTTTCTTTGACTGCGCCGTCAGCACTCCGCTACATTATCGGGGATTCCACCTGTAACGACAGGTTCGAGGGAGAAACATGACCACCGCTCCGGTCCTCTACGTCGACAGCGCCGACCTCGCCCTCGTCGGCGAGCTGCTGCGCGACGGCCTCGTCACGGGCGTGACGACCAACCCGACCATCCTCGAGCGCGGCGGGCATGCCCTCGACGCCCTCCCCGATCTGTACCAGCGGTGGGTCGACGAAGGCGCCTCCCAGGTCTTCTTCCAGACGTGGGGGGCGACGACCGAGGAGATGCTCACCAACGCGGCCTGGATCAAGGGCTTCGGCGACCGGGTCGCCGTGAAGGTGCCCGCCACCCGGGCGGGGTTCGCCGCGGTCACCTCCCTCGTGCAGGAGGACACGACGGTGCTCATCACCGCGGTCTACTCCGTCGCGCAGGCCCTGGCCGGTGCGGCCTACGGCGCGCGCTACCTCGCGCCCTACCTCGGACGCCTGCGGGATGCCGGCCTCGACGGCGACGCCCTCATCGGCGACATGCAGGCGGCCTGCGCCGGGGCCGACACGGATGTGCTCGCGGCGAGCCTGCGGTCTCCCGACGACATCGTGGGGCTGCGCCGAGCGGGAGTGTCCCACTTCACCGCGGCGCCGCAGGTGATCCTCGATCTGCTCACCGACGACATCAGCGACCGCTCGGCCGAGGAGTTCGAGGGCGCCATCGGCCGCATCCGCGGGTAGCTCCGGCCACGGTCGGTCTACCCTCGACCGAGTCGGCGCGCTAGCCTCAGCGAGGATCCTTCCTCGTCAGAAAGGCGCACCATGCCCGCGTTCCGTTACGGCCCCGTCGAGCTCTACCTCGTCGGCTTCGAGGGCGAGCGCCCCGACGCCGGCACGATGGCCGCCCTGTCCGACCTGCTCGAGAGCGGACTGATGCGTCTGCTCGATCTCGTGCTGATCTCCAAGTCCGACGACGGCGACATCACGGTCACCGAGGTCGAGGCCGACGAGTTCGCGCTCGAGCTGCACGAAGTCGGCATCGCCGGCGAGGAGGACATCGCCGAGCTCGCCGAGCTCGTGCCGCCGGGAGGATCGGCGCTGCTGGTCGCGCTCGAGCTCAGCTATGCGCGCGAGCTCGCCGAGCGCCTCGACAGCGCCGGCGCCGTCGTGCTGAGCGCCGAGCGCATCCCGGCCCCCGTCGTCAACGCCGTCATGGATCTGGCCGACGAGGCCTGAGAAGCAGAAGGAGTCATCATGCCCATTCGCAGAGTCGGCCGTCCCGGTCTGATCGGTCTCGCCGCGCGCACCGCCGTCGTCGCCGGCACCGCCAGCGCCGTCAGCGGTGCCATGTCGAACAACCGCCAGCGCAAGCAGCAGTCGGAGTACGAGCAGCAGCAGTATCAGGCCGCCCAGCAGCAGGCCGCGATGCAGCAGGCGGCCCAGCAGGCCGTCGCCCAGCAGCAGGCGGCGGCGCCGGCCGCCCCCGCAGCCCCCGCCCCCGCGGCGGGCGGCGTCGACATCGTCGCCGAGCTGCAGAAGCTCGCCGCGCTCAAAGACGCCGGTGTGCTCTCCGACGCCGAGTTCGCCGCCGCGAAGGCCAAGCTCCTCGGCTGAGCCTCACCGCTTCTTCTTCGTCGCGATCCCCGTCGGTGCCTCACCGGCGGGGATCGCCGCATCCACATCCCCCGACAGCCAGCGCAGCCACCGCGTGCTCGGGTCGCCCTCGAGCACGAGCGCGCGCACCAGCAGGGTGAGCGGAATGGAGAGGATGGCGCCCAGCGGCCCGATGATGAAGGTCCAGAAGATGACCGAGAAGAAGCTCAGCGTCAGCGACAGGTTCACCGCGTCGCTGACGAACTTCGGCTGCACGAGCACCTGCAGGGTGACGTTCACGACGCAGTAGATCGCGATCACGACGAGCATCGTCGGCCAGCCGCCGACGACGAGGGCGAGGACCGCCGGGGGCACGAGACCGAGCACGAACCCGATGTTCGGCACGAAGTTCGTCACGAAGGCGAGGATCGCCCACACCATCGGTGCCGGGATGCCGAGCGCCCACAGCGCGAGCCCGTCGATCACGGCGACGATGAGACCGAACGCGGCGTTGACGACGTAGTAGCGGCGCACGCTGCGGTTGTAGGCCGCGAAGCGCCCGAGGGTCGGTCGGATGCCGGTGCCGAACGCCGTCTCGGCGCGCGAGTACCGCGACGCGTCGGCGGCCATGAAGATGACGTAGGCCAGCACGAAGAAGAACGCCGTGAG
Organism: Microbacterium sp. MTN4-26; assembly: GCF_042846595.1. NCBI lineage: Bacteria > Bacillati > Actinomycetota > Actinomycetes > Micrococcales > Microbacteriaceae > Microbacterium > Microbacterium sp. MTN4-26. Next base: position 28,324 of record NZ_BTGO01000007.1, on the reverse strand, counting down.
CACGCCGAGCACGCTGCCCCCGACCGACGACGCGATCGTCAGCAGGGTCGACGGCGAGAGCAGCGAGGCCGTCGCGGCGGCGATCTGGTCGTCGAGGCCGAGGCCGCGGAGCCACTCCACGACGGCCAGGGCGGTCCGCTGCAGATCTCCGGCGAAGTCCTGCACGAGCCGCCCGAACTGCACGCCGGCGAAGGCGAGCATGACGGCGAGCACGGCGAGGATGAGGTAGCCGAGCACGATCACGGCGGTGGTGGCCGCCCATCGCGGCCACCCCCTGCGGCGCAGCGCCGTGCCGAGCGGCTGGCAGATGATCACGATGACCGCGCCGAGCACGAGCGGCCCGACGACATCGCGGCCGATCGAGAGCCCCACGAGCACGATCACCGACGCGGCGAGTCCGATCACGATCCGCAGCGACGGCGACAGCGCCGGTGGCGCGGGTGCGGCGGGTGCGGGGGCGGGTCCCTTCACGATGCCAGGCTAGGCGCTCGGCGGGCGGTCGGTGGATGCGGCGCCGTCGCCCGGCCGGCCGAGGCGGGTTCCGAGGTCTTCGATCTGGGCGGCGAGGGCGCGCACCTGCCCGCGCGTGGCGGCTTCGCCCGCGTCATCCGCACCGGCGGCGGCCCGCTCGAGCACCCACGAGGCGAAGGTGGCCGAGACGACACCGACGACGGCGATGCCGCCGGTCATGAGCAGCACCGCGATGACCCGGCCCCACGCGGTGACCGGCGTGTAGTCGCCGTAGCCGACGGTGGTGATCGTGACGAACGCCCACCACAGGGCGTCGCCGAACGAGGTGATGTTCGCGTTCGGGGCGTCGCGCTCGGCTTCGAGCACCGTGAGGGCGGCGACCCAGATGAGGGTGAGGGCGGCACCCGCGCCGTAGACGGCGATGCGTGCGCGGAGGGCCGCACCGGCGGTGCGCTGCAGCACGTGGATGACGGTGAGGGCCTTGAGCAGGCGCAGCGGGCGGAGGGCGGGGATCACCACGACGCACAGGTCGAACAGGTGGGAGCGGAACCAGCGGCCCTTCGGCTTGGCGAGGGAGAGCTGCACGATGTAGTCGATCGCGAACACGACCCAGGTGGCGAACATGATCGCCCGGGCGAGGGAGAACTCGCCGCCCTCGAGGTCGGCGATCACCTGCCACGAGTACGCGACGATGAAGGCGAGCGAGGCGATGATCAGCGGCCAGTTCGTGATCTGCTGCCACCGGTCCAACGTCATGCGTTCGAGACTACGAGCGCCGCCCGGCGTTGACCGGCAGCCTCGCCGCCCAGGCTCTCACGAGTCGGTGTCGTCGGCGGGAGGCAGGGCGCGGTGCGGACGCCACAGCACGACCTCGGTGGCGCGACGCACGCGGGTGCCGTGGCGCAGCGAGATGACCGAGCCGGTCGCGCCGGCCGCGAACACGCGCGCACCGGGGCGTCGCTCGAGCTCGCTCTTCATGCGGTCTTCGAGGTCGCGCACGCGCAGGTGCAGCTCGCGCACCCGGTTCTCCAGTTCGAGGATGCGCGCGATGGCCGGCAGACTCATGCCCTCCGCCGACATGCGCGCGACCTCTCGCAGCTGCGCGACGTGCCGCAGCGAGTAGCGGCGCGACCCGCCCTGGGTGCGGGCGGGCACGACGAGGCCGAGACGGTCGTACTGGCGCAGGGTCTGCGGATGCATCCCCGCCAGCTCCGCGGCGCCGGCGATGGCGAGGATCGGTGCGTCCTCGTCGATCTCGTCGGGGTCCACCATGTGCTCACCTCGTTCCGTTTCGTCTCCTCGCTCCGCTCGTCGCTCAACGACCGGAAAAGGTTGATCCCAAGGTACTCCGCGGCCACCGGTCACCCCCACCGGTCGTTGAGCGAGCGGAGCGAGACGAAACGCTACGTGCGCGCCTTCGCCATGAGGTCCGCGCGCGGGTTCTCCTTCGGCTCCAGCGCCTGATACGCCGCGAGCGCCTCACGGGCCGCGTCATCCAGGTGCGACGGCACCGCCACCTGCACCTCCGCCAGGAGGTCGCCGGTGCCCTTCTGCGTCTGCACGCCACGACCCTTGACCCGCAGCACGCGCCCCGACGGGGTGCCCGCCGCGACCCGCAGTCGCACCGGGTCTCCGCCGAGGGTCGGCACCTCGATCGTGGCGCCGAGGGTGGCCTCGGTGAAGGTCACCGGCACGGTCACGCGCAGGTTCAGCCCGTCTCGGGTGAACACCGGATGCGGCCGCACGGTCACCTGCACGACGATGTCGCCCGATTCCCCGCCGTCCGGCGAGGGGCGACCGCGGCCGCGCAGGCGGATCTTCTGCCCGTCGCGCACACCGGCGGGGATCTTCACCTTGAACGGCTTGCCGTCCTCACCCTGCAGGGTGATGGTCTCGCCCTTGGTGGCGGTGATGAAGTCGATGGTCGTGCGCGCGGTGACATCCGCACCGCGCGACGGACCGCCGAATCCCTGGAACCCGCCGGAGGGCTGCCCGAATCGACCGGAGCCGAAGCCCGTGCCGCGCCCACCCTGCTGCTGGTTGAACATCGAGAAGATGTCGTCGAAGTCGGCGCTGCTGTAGCCGCCGCCCCCACGACCCTGCCCGAATCTCGAGAAGACGTCCTCGAAGCCCCCACCCTGTCCGGCTCCGCCGGCGGTGAAGCGCGCGCCCGAGCCCATGGCCCGGATCTGGTCGTACTCCTCGCGCTGCTCGGGATCGCTCAGCACGGCGTACGCCTCGCTGATCTCCTTGAATTTCGCTTCGGCCTTGGCATCCCCCGGGTTGGAATCGGGGTGGTAGGTGCGCGCGAGCTTTCGGTAGGTCTTCTTGAGGTCGGCGGCGCTGACCTCCTTGGAGACACCGAGGACCTTGTAGAAGTCCTTGTCGAACCAGTCCTGACTCGCCACGTGTCCTCCTACTCCGCCGGAACGGCGACGACGACCTTGGCCGGACGCAGCTCGACAGAGCCCAGGCGGTATCCGACTTCGACGACCTCGAGGATCGTCGGGGTCTCGGTGCCGGGGGTGGGTGCCTGGAAGATCGCCTCGTGGTGCTGGGGGTCGAACGCCTCGCCGGCGGCGCCGTAGGGCTCGATGCCCATGCGCTCGACGACGCCGCGCAGCTTCTCGGCGATCGCGGCGAAGGGGGTGCCCTCGTTGAGGTCGCCGTGCTTCTCCGCGCGGTCGAGGTCGTCGATCACCGGCAGCAGTCCCTTGGCGACCGAGCCCTTGGCGCGCTCGATCTCCACCTCGCGCTGCTCTTCGGTGCGGCGGCGGTAGTTGGCGTACTCGGCCTGCAGGCGCTTGAGGTCTCCCAGCAGCTGCGACTCGAGGTCGGCGAGCACCTGGTCCTCCGCGTCGGCACCGGCGGCGTCTTCGGATTGCTCCGCACCGAGGATGTCGTCGACGGTCAGGGCCGGATCCTCCGGCTGAGGGTCGGAGGCCTGAGCCTCCGACCCCTCGTCGCCGGGGACCTCGTTCTCGGGGACCTCGTCGGGTCCCGGTTCGAAGTCCTTGGGCATGGTTACTTCTTCTCCTCCGAGCTGTCCTCGTCCTCGTCGACGACCTCGGCGTCGACGACATCCTCATCGGACTCCGTCGATGCCTGCTCCTCCGACGCGCCGGCGCCGGGGGCGGCCTGCTCGTTCTGCGACGACTGGTAGATCGCCTCGCCGAGCTTCTGCTGGCTCTGGTTCAGCTTGTCGAAAGCCGTCTTCACGGCCTCGTCGTCGTCACCGGCGAGCGCGGACTTGAGGGCGTCGACGTCGGCCTGCACCTCGGTCTTGACCTCTTCGGGCAGCTTGTCGGCGTTGTCGGAGATGAGCTTCTCGACCGAGTACGACGTGGTCTCGGCCTGGTTGCGCACCTCGGCGGCCTCGCGGCGCTTCTTGTCCTCGGCGGCGTGCTCCTCGGCCTCGCGCACCATGCGGTCGATGTCCTCCTTGGGCAGCGACGAGCCGCCCGTGATGGTCATGGACTGCTCGGTGCCGGTGCCCTTGTCCTTCGCGGACACGTGCACGATGCCGTTGGCGTCGATGTCGAAGGTGACCTCGACCTGCGGGATGCCACGCGGGGCCGGCGCGATGCCGGTGAGCTCGAAGGTGCCCAGCGGCTTGTTGTCGCGGGTGAACTCGCGCTCGCCCTGGAAGACCTGGATCGCGACCGACGGCTGGTTGTCGTCGGCGGTCGTGAAGGTCTCGCTCCGCTTGGTGGGGATGGCGGTGTTGCGCTCGATGAGCTTGGTCATGATGCCGCCCTTGGTCTCGATGCCGAGGCTCAGCGGGGTGACGTCGATGAGCAGCACGTCCTTGCGCTCACCCTTGAGGACACCGGCCTGCAGGGCGGCGCCGACGGCGACGACCTCATCCGGGTTGACGCCCTTGTTGGCGTCCTTGCCGGTCTCCTTCTTCACCAGCTCGGCGACCGCGGGCATGCGGGTCGAGCCACCGACGAGCACGACGTGGGCGATGTCGGCGACCTTGATGCCGGCCTCGCGGATGACGTCTTCGAACGGCTTCTTGGTGCGGTCGAGGAGGTCCTTGGTGAGGTCTTCGAACTTGGCGCGCGACAGCGTCTCCGACAGGGAAACCGGGCCCGACTCCGTCAGCGACAGGTAGGGCAGGTTGATCGAGGTCGACGACGAGCTGGAGAGCTCCTTCTTCGCCTGCTCCGCGGCCTCCTTGAGGCGCTGCAGCGCGATCTTGTCGCCCGAGACGTCGACGCCGGTGGTCTCCTTGAACTGCTTGATCAGGTAGTCCACGACCCGCTGGTCCCAGTCGTCGCCGCCGAGGCGGTTGTCACCCGAGGTGGCGCGCACCTGGATGGTCGAGAAGTCGTCGTCCTTGCCCACCTCGAGCAGCGAGACGTCGAAAGTGCCGCCACCGAGGTCGAAGACGAGGATGAGCTCGTCCTCCTGGCCCTTGTCGAGGCCGTAGGCGAGGGCCGCCGCGGTCGGCTCGTTGATGATGCGGAGCACGTTCAGGCCCGCGATCTCGCCGGCCTCCTTCGTGGCCTGGCGCTCGGCGTCGTTGAAGTACGCCGGAACGGTGATGACCGCGTCGGTCACCGTGTCGCCGAGGTACTCCTCGGCGTCGCGCTTGAGCTTCATGAGGATGCGCGCGGAGATCTCCTGCGGCGTCCACTTCTTGCCGTCGACGTCGAAGCCCCAGTCGGTGCCCATGTGGCGCTTGACGCTGGAGACGGTGCGGTCGACGTTGGTGACGGCCTGGCGCTTGGCGGTCTCGCCGACGAGCACCTCGCCGTCCTTGGTGTAAGCGACCACCGAGGGGGTGGTGCGGAAGCCCTCGGCGTTCGCGATCACCTTGGGCTCGCCGCCCTCCAGCACGCTGACGACGGAGTTCGTCGTACCGAGGTCGATTCCAACAGCACGGGGCATGTCTTCTCCTTCTGGGTGGGGCCGAAGCGGATGCGCGGCCCGGGTTGTTGCCGAAAGTCACGGGTCGACTCAGGGACCTGAGCCGAGACGACTCAAGCGTAGACCGCGAGGTTCGCGGTGTCAAATGAAGTTGATATGCATCGGCTCAAGTTTGGGTGCTGAAGGAAACCTGAGGAACGCCTGACGTCGGGGCATTGGAGATCTGAGGTGCGCTGGGGACAGTGGATGCCGCGGGGACCTCCCGCACCCTCGACACCGCTAAGGGAGACTCGCATGACCACTTACATCGCCGCCCTGCGGCGTCGCAAGGAGAACGGCGACGCCGGCTTCTCGCTCATCGAACTGATCGTCGTCGTCGTGATCCTCGGCGTCCTCGCCGCCATCGCCGTCCCGGTCTTCCTGGGGCTTCAGGGGCAGGCAGAGCAGAGCGCCGTGGATACGGCAGCCGCGAATGGCGCTTCACAGGCCGCTGCAGACTTTGCGCAGGGCGACGACGCGACCGCTGTGTCTAGCCAGCTCACCGCAATGAGCGACGACTACACCTTGACGCTCGTGCGAGGCGACTCAGTTGAGAACTACTGCGTGACCGCCAGGAGCGGTGACCGCATCTCCGCCGCGGGTCCGGCTTGCGTGGAGGCAGACTCCGTGATTCCGGACGAAAGCTGACCCAGCCGCTTCACCTCGGCCGGGTCGACGCGTGGCGTCGGCCCGGCCATCCCGCATCTCCCGGAAAGGATCCGGCATGGCCGGCACCCGCGACACCCGCTCCGACGAGGGCTTCGGTCTCGTCGAGGTCGTGGTGTCGATGCTGCTGTTCGCCGTCATCGCCGTCGCGATCCTCCCCCTGGCTCTTCAGGCGTCGGTGCTGAGCGCCGGCAACCGCGACCGCGCGTCGGCGCAGTCGTTCGCGGCGGGGCAGCTCGCGGATGTGCGGGCGGCGCATCCCGACGACGCGGCCAACTCGTGCACGGCGCTGGCCGACGCCGCGGCGACGGGCGTTCCCGACGCCGCCGACACGGGCCTCGTCGCCGACATGACCGTCGACGCGTGCCCGACCTCGTACCCGGCCGCCGTGACGGTCACCGTCGCCGTGCGGGATGCGGACGCCTACGCCGGCTCCCCGGTCGTCGAGATGGCGACCAAGATCGTGGTGACCGCCCCATGAGCGCCGACCTGTCCTCGCGAGAGATGGCCGCCGCCGACGACGCGGGCCTCAGTCTCGTCGAGCTGCTCGTCGCCCTCTTCGTCGGCGGCATGCTGCTGACCCTCATCGCCTCGCTGTTCGTCTCGACGATGCAGGCCACCGCCGCCACCCGCGACCTCGACCTCGCCACGGGTCGCGCCCAGGCCCTCAGCACGTCGCTGCAGACCGACATCCGCAATGCCGCGGAGATCGTCGTGGAGGACATCCCGGGCGGTGGCACCCTCGTGCGGGCCCGCGTCGCCACCGGCGACACCGGCTGGCAGTGCCGCGCGTGGGCGCTCGTCGACCTCACCACGACGGACGCCGACGGAACCCGCGCCGGCGCCGACGGCGACTTCGAAGCCCGCACCCACACCTCCGCCCCGCTCACCGGCACGCAGACCGCACCCGCCCCCGCGACGACGTGGGGCGCCCTCGTCGACGTCGTCGAACCCGCGACGGATGCCGCCGGCGCGGCGCTGCCGCCCTTCACCCTCGACGACCGCCATCTGTCGTGGAACCTGACGGTCGTCGCGTCGAAGCAGCCGCAGCTGAACGCGCGCAGCACGACCTCGCTCTCGGGGTCGGCCGTCGCCGGCGCCCGCGACGACGGAAGCGGTGCCCGATGCTGGTGACCCGACCGAACCGCGTCCGCGTCCGCGACCGCGCCCGCAACCGCGCCGTCGACGACGACCGGGGCGCGGCCCTCATCTCGGTGCTGATCGTCTCGCTCGTGCTCGGCGTCATCGCCGTCGGGCTCTCCAGCGCCGTCGTGAACACGACGCTCACCACGAGCGGCGTCCGCGCCACGCTCGAGGCGCGCGCCGCCGCCGACGCCGGCATGGCCGAAGCGGTCGCCGCCGCGAAGGGCGGCGACCTGTGCGACGCGACCGTGCCCGACGGCGCGCTCGACACCGGCGCCGCCTATACCGCATCCCTCACGTGCGCCGACGACGGCAGCACGGTGACCCTCACCGCCACCGGCACGGCCGACGGCACGTCGGCGACCGTGCAGGCGGTCTACGCCCTCGTCGCCGAGACCATCGAGGCCGTCGATCCGTCGCTCACCCCCGTCGGCCTCGTGCTCTACGACGCCTCGACGATGGGCCAGGTGACCCTGCTCGCGCACGGCGGCAACGAGCCGCAGGTGGTCGCGGTCACGGGAACGTTCGGCTGCCGGCTCGGCATCCCCGGCAACCTGCTGGTGGGCGGCAACGTCACCTCGAGCGACGGCTGCAACGTCAGCGGCGACATCTACGCCGGCGGAACGGTCACCTTCGACGGCGGCGCGACGACGGTGCTCGGCGACATCCTCGCCGCGGGCACCGGCACCTCGAAGATCAACAGCAGCATCGGCAGCGCGAACGCCGACGATCCGCTCTCGACCGTGCACGTCAACGGGGCACTCGACCTGCTCTGGAGCGGCGCCCGCGCCCACACGAACGTGATCGCGAACGGCTCCGTCACCGTCAACAGCCGGGTCATCGAGGGCGACGTGACCCTGCCGACCGGCAGCACACCCTCGATAAACGGCGGCCGCATCGAGGGTGAGACCATCCAGACCGACGACGTGCCGACCGTGCCCGCGCCGAGCCTGCCCGGCTGGTTCGACTACACCTACCGCGCCGCCGACTGGCCGGGTGCGACCGTCGTGACGCTGCGCAACGTCAGCGCCAACGCGACCGACACGTGCGATTACTACAACAAGCACACCGGGTGGAGCGTCGACGGCACGTGGGTCGGCGGCGGGAACCGCGGATGGAAGGACCTCGCGAACTACACCGGCACGGTCGTGATCGACGGCCGCGCGTGCGACCAGCTGACCTCCAACGCGGGCGGCAATCCGGCACCGGCGCTGAAGGCCTCGAACGTCGTGCTCCTGGCGAAGAAGTTCGACACGACCGGCCTCACCATGACCGCCGCCACCGGTGCGACGCCCCGCGTGTACTTCATCACCGAAGACACCGTGCCCGACGGAAGGCCCTCGTGCGCCCTCGGCGCGACGGCCACGAATGTCAACACCAACGGCGCCAACCTCGACGGCGTGCGCTCGCTCATCTACACCCCGTGCCGCCTGTCCGTCTCCGGCGGCGGCGTGCTGCTCGGATCCCTCTACACGAACGGGTTCAACTCCGGTGGTCAGATCACGATCAAGGGCGAGCTCATGAGCCTGCCCGGTCAGCCCGCCCCCGACGGCGGATACGGCGGCACGCCCACGATCATCGAGACCGGCGAGCACGCGCTCGGCGACGTGCTGTGGCGCCGGGAGGTGGCATCCCCGTGACCCCGCTCGCCCTCACCCTCGTCTCCGTCGGCGCCGGCGTCTTCGGCGCCGTCATCGGCTCGTTCCTCAACGTCGTCGCCTATCGCGTGCCCGCCGGCATCTCGCTGCTGCGCGAGAGCCGCTGCCCCGCGTGCGACGAGCCGGTGCGGTGGTGGCGCAACGTTCCGGTGCTGGGATGGCTGGCCCTCCGCGGCCGCTGCGCGCGATGCCGTGCGGCGATCCCGGTGCGCTACCCGCTCGTCGAGGCGCTCACGGCGATCGTGTTCGCCGTCGTCGTCGCGTGGGGCGTTCTCGCCCTTCCCGGTCCGCCCGCGGCGACGCTCGTCGTCATCGCGGCCTATTTGTGGTTCGCGGCCTCGGGGATCGTGCTCACCCTCATCGACCTCGACACCCGCCGCCTCCCCCACGCGATCACCGGATCCGCCCTGATCGTGTGCGCGGCACTCCTCGGTCTCGCCGTGCTGCTGGGCGCCGACAGCGCATCCCTGCTGCGCGCGCTCGTCGGCGCCGCGGCCCTGTGGGCGTTCTACGCCGCGATCCGATTCGTGCGTCCCGACGGCATGGGCGGTGGCGACGTGCGTCTCGCGGCCGTCGTCGGCCTGATGCTGGGCTGGCTCGGATGGGGCCCGCTGCTCGTCGGTGCGTTCGCGGCGTTCGTGACCGGCGGCGCGTTCGGGGTCGGCATGCTGCTGGGCCGCCGCGGCGGTCGGCGTACGGCCATCCCGTTCGGCCCGTGGATCATCGTCGGCGCCTGGATCGGCGTGCTCGCCGGCGACGCGATCGCGCTCGCCTACACCGGCCTGTACCCGGAGCTGTGAGGACGATCATGCCGAAGACGCAGGTGGCGGTGGAGATCACCGAGGAGAGCGTGCGCGCGATCGAGGTGAGCCTCGGACGCACCCCGACCGTCGTGGCGGCCGGCGAGGTGCCGGTGCCGCCGGGGGCGGCGAAGGACTCCGAGGTGCTCGATCGCGATGCGGTCGCCGTCGCCCTGCAGCGGCTGTGGGCCGAGGCGCGCATCTCGCAGCGCAACGTCGTGCTCGGCGTCGGCAATCGCCGCATCCTCGTGCGGGAGCACTCGACCCAGCTCACCAACCCCGCGCAGATCCGCCAGGCGCTGCCGTTCGAAGTGCAGGACCGCCTGCCCGTGCCGGTCGATCAGGCCGTTCTCGACTTCGTGCCGACCGCGCAGGACGACCGGGGCGTGCACGGCCTGCTCGTCGCCGCCGTCGCCGAGCACATGGAGGAGCTCGTCGGCGCCCTCGACAAGGCACGCCTTCGCCCCCTGTCGATCGACCTCGTCGCCTTCGGCTACGCCCGCGCCCTCGCGACCCTCGTCGAGCCGGGCCGCACCGGCCTCCTCGTGGGCATCGGCGAGCACACCACGCACATCGTCATCGCCACCGACGGGGTGCCGAGATTCGTGCGCGTCGTTCCGCTCGACATCGTCGACGCGGCACCCCCCGACGAACCGGCACCCGCATCCGAGCCGCTTCGCCGTCGTCGCGCCGCGGCGGTCGAGTCGGATGCGCGCGACGCGCTCTCGCCCGCGGTGCAGACGGCGCTCATCGACCTCGTCGGGCGCCTGCGGAGCACCGTCGCCTTCTACCGCGACCGTGCGAACGCCGCGCCGATCGACATCGCCTTCGTGACCGGGACGCACGCCGCGCATCCGCGACTCGTCGAGGCGATCGCGACGGCCGCCGGCGCCCCGGTCACCCCGGTCTCGGTCGGCGATCTCGTGCCGGCCGCTCCCGGTCTCGCGCTGCCCGTCGGAACGGCCGCGCGCCTGACCGGCGCGGCCGCGCTGCTGCAGGGCGGCGTCTCGTGAACGTGCGTCGCACCCGGCAGCCCGTGCTTCCCATCGGCGCTCTCCCCCGTGTCGACCTGCTGCCCCCGTCCGAGATGCGACGGCGCGACATGCTGGCGCGCGCCCGCGCGTGGATGGTCGTCGGCATCGCCGCCGTCGCCGTCTCGGCGCTGCTCGTGGGCGGAGCCGCCGCCTATCACGTCGCCTCGTCGGTGCGGCTCGGCCTCGAGCAGGCCCGCACCCAGCAGATCCTCACCGGCATCGCGGAGCTGTCGGAGGTGAGCGAAGCGCTGGCGACCCGCGGAGACCTGCAGGCGCTGCGCGCCGATGCGATGGCCGGCGACCTGGAGTGGACGCCCGCGGTCGCGCTCATCGCCTCGCACCTGCCGGCCGGGGTGACGATCACCGGCTTCTCGCTCGATGCCGGCGCCGCGCCCGTGGCGGGGTCCGACCCGACGTCTGCGACCGGGATGTCGGGCACCGTGACCGTGCAGACGCCCGCCGCGATCGACCTCGTCGCGGCGACCCGCGACCTGCGTGAGGCCCCCGCGGTGATCGCGGCCGACCTCGAGTCGCTGACCGCCGCCGACGGCGTGTTCACCTACACCCTGCGCATCGCGCTCGACCAGTCCGTGTACACCGGCGCCTTCACGGCCGAGGAGTGAGATGACCAAGCAGCTCGTCAACCTCATCGGCGCGGCCACGACCCTCGCGATCCTCGTGCTCGCCGTGCTCGTGTTCGCGCTCCCCCTGTTCACGCAGGCGACCCGCACGGCGGGCGAGGCCGACGCGGTCGCCGCGCAGAACCGCTCGCAGCAGGGGGTGCTGGATGCGCTGGTCGCCCAGTCCGCCGACATGACGGCCCTCGAGGCGCAGGTCGCGACCCTCCGCGCGGAGATCCCCGCCGAGGCGCGCGTCGACGACGTGCTCCTGCTCGCGATCGACGCGGCCGCCGCGCAGGGCGGCTCGGTCACCTCGGTGACGCCCGCGAGCAGCGAGGCCTTCGCCGTGCGCACGGACGAGACCGCCACTCCGGCACCGCAGCCCGCAGACGAGGCAGCCGAGACCGACGACGCCTCCGCCGCCGTCGGGCCGAGCACCACCCTCGAGTCGAGCACCCCGGCGCCCGTCGCGGCGAGCGACGGCCCTCAGCAGACGTCGGTGACCGTCGTGGTGGCCGCGCCCACGGTCGAGGCCGCCACGCGCATCCTCGACGAGCTGCGCGCCGGCCCCCGCCTGGTCGCGGTGACGCAGGCCTCCGTCACCGAGGGCGCCGAGGGCGGGGCGAGCCTCAGCGCGACGCTCCTCGTCTTCACGCGACCCTGAGCCGCACCGCCGCGCCGCGGCCGGCCCCGGTCACTGACCGAGCTGCTGGTACATCGTGAACATCGGCATGTAGAGCGCGACGACCATGCCGCCGATGAGGAGTCCGAGCACCGTCATCATGATCGGCTCGATCATGCTCGTCAGCTGCTCGGATGCCGCGTCGACCTCGGCCTCGTACATCGCCGCGATGTTCTCGAGCATGTCCGGAAGCGACCCCGACTCCTCGCCGACCGACACCATCTGGCTGACCATCGGCGGAAAGACGGCGGCGCGCGCGAGTGGCGCCGAGAACGACCGGCCGAGGCGCACCGATTCGCGCACGCTGCGCAGGGCGTCTTCGATGGCCTTGTTGTTCGCCGCCCTGCCAACGAGGTCGAGGGCCTGCATGAGGGGCACCCCGGCCCCGAGCATCATCGACAGGTTGCGGGCGAATCGCGCCACGGCGATCTTCGTCACCAGGGAGCCGAACACCGGCATCCGCAGGCGGAAAGGATCGACGACGCCCCGGAAGCGGTCGGTGTGTTTCACGCGCTGGTACCAGATCCACCCCGCCACGGCGACCACGATCAGCAGCGGCAGGATCCACACCATGTTGTGCGACAGGGTCACGAGCATCTGCGTCGGGAGCGGGAGCTCGCCGCCCATGCTCGCGAACATGTTCTCGAACACCGGCACCACGAACGTGATCATCGCGATGACGCCGACGACCGCGATGACGAGCACGATGATCGGGTAGGTCATGGCGGAGCGGATCTTCTGCTGCAGCTTCACGTCGGCCTGGTAGCTGCGCGAGATTGCCTCGAGCGAGTCGGCGAGGAAGCCGCCGGTCTCGCCGACGCTCACGAGGCTCACCATCAGCGGCGGGAAGACGTTCGGATGCGCCGCGAGCGCGGTGGAGAACGACGACCCCGACTCGATGTCGACCTGCACCGCCGTCAGCGCCGACGCCAGCCGCCGGTTCGGGGTCTGCTCGGCGAGCAGGGCGAGCGCCCGCATGAGGGGGAGCCCCGCCTGGATGAGTCCGGCGAACTGCTGCGCGAACACCGCGAGGTCCTTCGTGGCGACGCCGCGCTCGAACCCGGGGATCGTCACGTCGCGGTTGAGCCCCGTCTTGGACTGCGCCACGACGCTGAGCGGAGCGAGCCCCTGCGCCCGGAGCTTCGCCACGACGGCGCTCTCGCTCGCCGCTTCGAGCACCCCCTTCGCCTCCGCCCCGGTGGCGGTGGCCGCGCGCCAGCGATATTCCTCCAGCGGCATGTCACAGGATCCAGTCGTCCGACGGCGGCGCGGGGTCGGCGTTTCCGCCGAGCCACGCCTCGGCGTCGTAGTCGCGCGGGCGCACTCGCACGCCGTCGAGGGCATGCGGGTCGGTGAGGTAGTGACGCGCGAGCGAGGCGGCGACGTCGCCCGATTCGACGAGGGTCTTCAGCGACTGATCCAGCGTGTGCATGCCGTGACCCTCCCCGGCCTGCATCGCGTTGTACAGCTGGGCGATCTGGTTCTCGCGCACGAGGTTCGCCACCGCCGGCGTCGACACGAGCACCTCGGTCGCGATCACGCGGCCTCCCCCCTGCGCCTTGGGCAGGAGCGTCTGGCTGATGACCCCCTGCAGCGTGTCGCCGAGCTGGCTGCGCACCTGGTTCTGCTGGTGCGCGGGGAACGCGTCGACGATGCGGTTGATGCTCTTCGCCGCCCCCTGCGTGTGCAGGGTGGAGAGCACGAGGTGGCCCGTCTCGGCAGCGGTGAGCGCGGTCGAGATCGACTCCGGGTCGCGCAGCTCGCCGATGAGGATGACGTCGGGATCCTGCCGGAGCACGCGGCGGAGCGCTTCGGCGAAGGAGGTCGTGTCGGCGCCGACCTCGCGCTGGTGGATGAGCGAGCGCTGCGACGTGTGCACGAACTCGATCGGATCCTCCACCGTCACCACGTGATCCTGCTTGGTGCGGTTGATGAGGTCGATCATGGCCGTCAGGGTCGTCGACTTGCCCGATCCGGTCGGCCCGGTCACGAGCACGAGCCCGCGCGGACGCAGCGCGAGGTCTCCGGCGATGGCCGGCGCGCCCAGCTCGTCGAGGGTGAAGGCGCGGCTCGCGATGAGACGGAAGGCCGCCGCGACCTGCCCGAGCTGGCGGAACACGTTCACGCGGAACCGCCCGGTCCCGGGCACCGTGTGGGAGAGGTCGACATCGCCGGTGGCGTGGAACCCCTCGCGGTGCGCGGCGGACATGATCCCCACGAGTGCGTCGAGCAGCACCGGTCCCGGGATGGGGTGCTCGTAGCCCGGCACCGGCACGAGGTGTCCGTCGTGCCGGTGGAGCGCCGGCGCGTCGGCGGAGAAGTGGATGTCGGATGACCCCATCGTCGCGGCCGTGCGGAGCACCCCCTCCAGCACCCGCTCGGGCGCGTCTTCGGCGACACCGCCCCCTGACCGCATCCGCAGTTCAGACCGTGACACGCAGCACCTCCTCGATCGTGGTGAGACCTTCGAGCACCTTCGACCACCCGTCGGCCCGCAGGCTCGTCATGCCCTGCGCGAGCGCGAGCTCCCGCAGGTCGGCGCCGGATGCGCTGCGCACCACCGCCGCCTCCAGGTCGGGGGTCATCGCCATCACCTCGTGCAGGCCGACGCGTCCGCGATAGCCCGTCCCGGAGCACGCCGGGCACCCCTGCGCGCCGTAGAGCACGGGCACGTCGGTCGGATCGTGCGGAACACCCAGGCGCGAGAGCACCGCCGAGTCCTCGCGATAGGGCTGCCGGCAGGTCGAGCACAGCCGCCGCGCGAGGCGCTGCGCGACCACCGCCGACAACGCGGTGGCGACGAGGTAGGGCTCGGCGCCGATCTCGGTGAGACGCGCGACGGCGCCCGGAGCGTCGTTCGTGTGCAGCGTCGAGAGCACGAGGTGGCCGGTGAGCGCTGCCTCGATGGAGATGACGGCCGTCTCACTGTCGCGGATCTCGCCCACGAGCACGATGTCGGGGTCGGAGCGCAGGATGCTGCGCAGCACCGACTGGAACGTCAGGCCGGCCTTGGCGTTGACCTGCACCTGGTTGACCCCCGCCATGCGGTACTCGACGGGATCCTCGACCGTGATGACGTTCACGCGCGGGTTCGACACCTCCCGCAGCGCCGTGTAGAGCGTCGTGGACTTGCCCGATCCGGTCGGCCCGGTCACGAGCACCATGCCGTGCGGCCGCTCGATGGCGCCGCGGAAGCGCGTCAGATTGCCGCGGCCCATCCGCAGATCGGCGAGGGAGAGGCTGACGGCGGTGTTGTCGAGGATGCGCATCACGATCTTCTCGCCCCACACCGTGGGGAGCGTCGCGACGCGGAGATCGACCTTGCGGCCGCCGTGCGAGACCGACAGCCGGCCGTCCTGCGGCCGGCGCCGCTCGGCGATGTCGATGGAGGCCATGATCTTCAGCCGCGAGATGATGCCGTCCTGGATGTTGCGGTCGGCCCGCTGCATCTCGTGCAGCACCCCGTCGATGCGATAGCGCACGGTCAGGTGGGACTCGCCCGGCTCCACGTGGATGTCGCTCGCGCGATCGTCGATCGCCTGCGTGACGAGGAGGTTCACGAACCGCACGATCGGCGCATCGCTGTCCTGATCGTCGACGACCTCGGTCGCCGACAGGTGTGTGGCCGCGCTCTCCTCCAGCTCGGCGGACAGATCGGAGAGCTCCTCGTCGGATCGCACGTAGCGCTGGAACGCCAGCTGGAGCGCGTCGGCCGCGACGACGACCGGCTCCACCTGCAGGTCGGTGACGGTGGACACGTCGTCGAGCGCGATGATGTCGGTGGGATTGGCCATGGCGAGCACGACCCGGTCGGCCGTGCGACCGATGGGGAGCACGTCGTACTTCCGGCAGAGGCCGCCGGGCACGAGCGTGACGACCTCGGGTTCGAGCTGCAGTCCGGTGATGTCGACGAAGCGGTGGCCCGTCTGGCGCGCGATCGCCTCGGCGAGCTGTGACGGGGTGACGATCTCGCGCGCGACGACCTCGTGCAGGAAGCGGTCGCCCTCACCGTGTTCGGCGAGCAGCTCGCTGAGCGTCGAGGCGCGCGTGGATCCCAGGAGGACGAGCGTCTGCGCGATTCCCCGCACGGTTCTCCCCCCGTTCTCCTCCGGCGACCCAGGCTAGATCTCGGCCGTCTCGTGGCACGACTTCCGCGACCTTTCCTGAGCCAAAGCCGGTCGACCTGAGGAAAAACTGAAGTTATGGGGCGGATGGGGACTGTGTGAAAGCTGAGTTTTATGAGAAGTTACTCATGAAAGACAGAATTTCTTGCACGTACGCCTCGCCAGCTGTATCGACGTTCGCCCCCACATACGCCGAAGGCCCCCATGCGCCCCATCGCCACTCACCCCCTGTCGGATCCGTTCGCGCGGACCGCCCTCGTCATCGACAGTCGCGCCGATCGAGCCAAGGCGGTGGCCGACCGCCTGTCGCAGCAGGGCTTCCGGGTGCGTTCCGCTGCGACGGCCTTCAGTGGAATCGACGCGGCCGCGCAGCATCGCCCCGACCTCGTGATCGTGCAGACCGACCTGGCGGGCCTCGACGGCTTCGAAGCCGTCCGTCGCATCCGGGACTTCAGCGACGCCTTCGTGATCATGCTGTCCGACGACGATTCCGAGTCCGCGACGGTCGAGGGCTTCCGCGCCGGCGCCGACGACTACCTCGCCGGCCCGGTCCGCCCCCACGCGCTCCGCGCACGCATCGATGCGCTGCTGCGTCGCTCGCGCAGCCTGACGAGCACCGGAGCTCCGCGCCAGGACGAGGGCGCGTGGCTCACGCACGGACCGCTGCGGATGCATCCGCACTCGCGTCGCGTCGAGATGCGCGGCCGCGCGTGCGAGCTGACGCGGTCGGAGTTCGACATCCTGCACATGCTCGTGCGCGCCAAGGAGCAGGTCTTCAGCAAGTCGTCGCTCGCGCTCATGCTGCGCGAGACCAACGGGCTGCCCGGCCAGCACATCACCGAGCACGACCGTCACGCGGTCGAGGTGCACATCATGAACATCCGTCGCAAGCTCGGAGACGACGCCCGCTCGCCGGAGTGCATCGCGACGGTGCGGGGGCTCGGCTACCGCCTGGCTCCGGCGACCGCCCGCGTGCGCACCATCGAGCCCCTCTCCGCCGTCGGCTGACGCCGCTCACGCGCGGGTGGGGCGGCCAGCGCCCTGTCGACGTGCCGTCCACGCGGTGAACGCCCTCGTGTCCGGGATGCGCGCCAGCAGGGGGCCGGCGATGATCGTGATCAGCACGTACGCGGTCGCCAGCGCGGCGAGGGACCGGTCCACGCCCGCAGCGATCGCGAGGCCGGCGATCACGATCGAGAACTCGCCTCTCGGCATGAGGGCGAACCCAGCGCGCCAGCGTCCGGCCTCGCCGATCCGGCTGCGACGGGCCGCGAGATAGCCGGTGAGGAGCTTCGTCGCCATCGTGACGGCGGCCAGGGCGAGCGCGGGCAGGAGCATCGGCAGCAGGTCGGCGGGGTCGGTGGACAGCCCGAAGAAGAGGAAGAACACCGACGCGAACAGGTCGCGCAGCGGGGTGAGCATCTGCTGGGCGTGCCGGGCGACCGGGCCGGAGATCGCGATGCCGACGAGGAACGCGCCGACCGCCGACGACACGCTCGCCTGCGCGGCGAGGCCCGCCACGATGAGGGTCACCCCCAGCACCGTCAGCAGGAGCACTTCGGCGCTGCGCGAAGAGACGAGCCGCGACACGACGTGCCCGTGCCGCAGGGCCACGAACAGGATGACGGCGACCACCGCGATCGCGATGACGACGGTGAGCACGCTCGCTCCGAGACTCAGCCCCAGCAGCAGCGCGGTCAGCAGCGGCAGGTAGAACGCCATCGCGAGGTCCTCGATCACGAGGATCGACAGCACGACCGGAGTCTCGCGGTTGGTGAGGCGTCCGAGGTCCTGCAGGAGCTTCGCCACGACGCCCGACGACGAGATCCAGGTGATCCCGCCGAGCGCGACCGCCGCGATCGGCCCCCAGCCCAGGAGCAGCGCGAACGCCGCACCCGGGAGGGCATTCAGCAGCATGTCGATCACCCCCGCGCGGCGGGAGGTGCGCAGGCTGCCGACGAGCTCATCCGCGGTGTATTCGAGCCCGAGCATGAGCAGCAGGAGCACCACGCCGATCTCGGCGCCGATCTCGATGAACTCCTCCCCGGCGGCGAACGGGAGCAGGCCGCCCTCGCCGAACGCGAGGCCGCCGAGCAGGATCAGCGGGATCGGCGAGATGCCGAGCCGGCCGGCGAGTCGGCCGAGAAGGGCGATGCCCAGCAGGAGCGCGCCGAGCTCGATGAGCACGAGCGCGCCGTGATCCATGGGGTGCTCAGCTTCCCTCGATGATCCGGGCCAGCATCTCCAGGCCCCGCGCCGTGCCGATCGCCACGAGCGAGTCGCCGACACTCAGCACGTCGTCCGGTCCGGGCGCCGGCACGACGCCGCCGGCGCGCACGACGGCGACGATCGAACATCGGGTGAGGGTGCGGGCGCGGGTGGCGCCCAGGGGGCGTCCGGCGTAGGGCGAGTCGGCCCGCACCGGGATCTGCGAGGTCGACAGGCCGTCGACCTGGTCGCGGAGGCCCGCGAGCTGGGTCATGATGACCGAGCCGCCGAGCACCTCCGACAGCGCGGTGGCCTCGTCGTCGGTAATCTCCAGCGACAGCTCGGCGCGGTCCGGATCATGGGGATCCGCGACGGCGAGCTCGCGGCCCCCGTCGCGGAAGGTGACGATCGACACGCGACGCCCTGCCGCGGTCTCGACATCGTGACGGATGCCGATCCCCGGCAGTTCGGTGCGCTCGACATTGACGGGCATGGCCACATCCTCGCATCATGAGGCGATCCCCGCTCGCCGCCGAGCACCGGCCGTTCACCGAAAGGTCATACTGTGACCGACATGCCGCATCCCGACCGCCCCTCCCCGGAATCTGGACATCCCACGACGCAGGCCGACGACGCACCGGACACGCGCCGGCGCGGTGTGCTCGCGTGGGCCCTGTGGGACTGGGGGTCGGCGGCCTTCAACGCGGTCGTGACCACGTTCGTCTTCAGCACCTACCTCGCCAGCAGCCTGTTCGTCGACCCTGCCATCGTCGACGCCGCCGGAGGCAACGACGACGATCCGGCGCTCGTGGCCGCCCTGGCGAACAACGCCAGCGTGGTCGGCGTCGCCCTCATGATCGCCGGCATCCTCATCGCCGTGCTCGCCCCCGTTCTCGGCCAGCGCTCCGACGGGAGCGGTCGCCGCAAGTTCTGGCTCGGCGTGAACACGCTCGTGGTCGTCGGCGCCATGGCCGCGATGTTCTTCGTCGAGGGCACACCCGGCTACCTCATCCTCGGAGCCACGCTGCTCGCGGTCGGGAACGTCTTCTTCGAGTTCGCCGGGGTCAACTACAACGCCATGCTCGTGCAGGTGTCGACGCCGAAGAACATGGGCCGCGTGTCGGGCTTCGGATGGGGCATGGGCTACGTCGGCGGCATCGTGCTGCTCCTGCTGCTGCTCGTGCTGTTCATCCAGAGCTTCGGCGCCGACGGGGCGGCGGGTGTGCTCGACATCCCGACCGACGACGGGCTCAACATCCGCGTCGCGATCGTCGCCTCGGCGGTGTGGTTCGGCATCTTCGCGATCCCCGTGCTGCTGCGCGTTCCCGAAATCCCGGCGGCCGAGCGCCGGGTGCGTGTGGGCTTCTTCCGCTCCTACGCGGTGCTGTGGGGCACCCTCACCAAGCTCTGGCACGGCAACCGGCAGGTGCTGATGTTCCTGCTGGCCAGCGCCGTCTTCCGCGACGGGCTCGCGGGCGTCTTCACCTTCGGCGCGATCATCGCCGCCCAGGTGTTCCGGTTCTCCTCCAGCGAGGTGCTCTACTTCGCCGTGGCCGCCAACGTCGTCGCGGGCGCATCCACGATCCTCGCCGGGCGCCTCGACGACCGCTTCGGACCGAAGAACGTCATCATGGCCTCGCTCATCGGCCTCGTCGCGACGGGGACGGTGGTGCTCTTCATCGGCACTGCGCAGATCGGCTTCTGGATCACCGGCCTCATCCTCACCGCCTTCGTCGGGCCGGTGCAGTCGGCGAGCCGGTCGTTCCTCGCCCGCATCACGCCGCCGGGGCGCGAGGGCGAGATCTTCGGCCTCTATGCCACCACCGGCCGCGCCGTGTCGTTCATGGCGCCGGGCCTGTTCGCCCTCTTCGTCGCGATCTCGGGCGACACCCGACTGGGCATCCTCGGCATCACCATCGTGCTGCTGGCCGGGCTCGCCCTCATGATCCCGGTGAAGGCGAAGCAGGCCGTCATCGACTGACGACGGCCTGCTCCCCGATCACTCGGGCGGATACGCTCCCACGTCCTTGCGAGACGCCTCGATCTGGGTGACCGACGGATCGACGCGCTCCGCCGGCGAGGCTCCCGAGCCACGGCCGGTGCCTGCGCCGTTCCCGTCACCGCTGTCGGCGCGCCGATGCATCCACTTCGGCAGGCGCGGCCACCTCACGCCGCGCTGGTCGGGCTCCTCGACCTCGAGGCCGTAGTAGTCGCCGATGCGCTCGACGAAGGCGGCGCGCTGCGCGTGGTCGTAGGCGCGGCGTTCGCGTTGGAACGCCACGATCGTCGACCAGCAGATCAGCAGCATCACGACACTGAACGGCAGGGCGATCGTGATCGCCGCCGTCTGCAGGGCGGTGAGTCCGCCGGTGAGCAGCAGCGCGATCGCGAGCAGCGCGGTCACGAGCGTGAAGAAAGTGCGGATCCACTTCGCCGGCTCCTGATTGCCGCCGGTGGCGATCATCCCCATCACGAGCGCCCCGGAATCGGACGACGTGATGAAGAACACCGCCACGAGCACCATCACGCCGATCGTGAGCAGCGTCGTGCCCGGGAAGTAGTCCAGGAGCTGGAAGATCGCCCCCTCGATGTTCACCGATCCGTCGGCCGTCGTCATCGATCCCGGCTGGTCGAGCTCGAGGTACAGGGCCGATCCGCCCAGCACCGCGAACCACAGGATGCCGAGCAGGGTCGGCACGCCGATCACGCCGAGCACGAACTGACGCACGGTGCGCCCGCGGGAGATGCGGGCGATGAAGATGCCGACGAAGGGCGCCCACGAGATCCACCAGCCCCAGTAGAACGAGGTCCACGACGACTGCCAGTCCTCCCCGGCGGTGCCCTGGAAGGCACTCACCGTGAAGGAGAGGCCGACGAAGTTCTGGATGTAGGAGCCGATCGACTGCACCCACTCGCGCAGCAGGTACTCCGTCTGCCCGAAGATCAGGATGTAGAGCAGGAGCAGGCCGGCGAGGATCAGGTTCGTCGAGGACAGCCACTTCATGCCTCGGGTGACGCCGGACAGCACCGATGCGAGCACGCACACCGTGATGACGCCGATGATGATCACCTGCAGGCCCGCGGAGGGCTCGGCGATACCGGCGGCGTCGAGACCCGCGCTGATCTGCAGCACGCCGAGGCCGAGCGAGGTCGCCACACCGAAGAGCGTTCCGGCGAGGGCGACGACGTCGATCGCATGACCCCAGGGTCCTTCGACGCGCTTGCGCCCGAGGACGGGCTCGAGCGTCCAGCGGATCGAGATCGGCCGGCCGCGCCGGTGGATGGCGTAGGCGAGGCTGAGTCCGACGATGACGTAGATCGACCAGGCCGTGACCCCCCAGTGGAGGTACGTCTGGGTGAGCGCCGCCTGCGCGAGCTGCGGCGGCTCGCCGGTCACGCCGGGTCGCGGCGAGATGAAGTGGCTGAGCGGCTCGCTGACGCCGTAGAAGACCAGGCCGATGCCCATGCCCGCGGCGAACAGCAGGGAGAACCAGGCGCCGAGGGAGAACTCGGGCTCGTCGTTGTCTCGACCGAGCTTGATGTCGCCGAAGCGGGAGAACCCGAAGACGATCGCGACCGCGACGAAGATCGCCGCGATCAGCACGTAGTACCAGCTGAAGCCGTTGACGATGGAGTTCTGCAGGCCCAGGAACAGATCTTCAGCCGCACCGGGGGCGAGGATCGCGAAGGCGCTGAAGGCGATCACGACTCCCGCTGCGGGCCAGAAGACCCAGGGCTGCACTCCCTTCCCGGCGGCGAGGGTGCTGGTCACATCCTCCTCGGCGGGCTTCACGTCGAGGAGGTTCTCGGTCTCTTCGGTCGGAGAGGAGGTCGGGTCGTCGGGCGCGGGGTCGTCAGGCGCCGTATCGGCGCGCGTCTGGTTCTCGCTCACCGCTCCACGGTATCGACGCCCGCCGGACGACCGAAAGTCATGGTGGTGTGCCGCGGCCGGCGGCTATGCTCGAGGGTTCTCGCCGGGCGCCGGCCCGGGCCACGCGTCGGCGAGCTTGCCGAGCAGGCGCGCGAGTTCCACGCGCTCGGCGTCGGTGAAGCCCGCCAGGGCGGTGCGCACCGCATCCGTCCGCTCGCCCCGGAAACTTCGCGCGATCGCGGCGCCCTCCTCTGTCAGGGCGATGCGCGTGCGACGTGCGTCGTCGGGATGCGCCTCGCGGCGGACCATCCCCTCCTGCACGCCCTGCTGCACCAGTCGCGAAGCACGGGGCTGGTCGACACCGATCCTCTCGGCGAGCTCGCTCACGCCCAGCGGCTCCGGCGAGCTCGCGAGCACGTCGAGCATGCGCACCCGCGCCGGACCGCCGAATCGGCCGGGTCCGGCGAGCGGGTGCGAACCCGGCCACTCCGGGCGCCCCCGCTCGCCGACGCCCGGCTTGCCGTGCGACCCGGGCTTGCCGTGCGACCCGGGCTTGCCGTGCCGGCCGTGAGGATGACGACCGCCCTCCCACGGCGGCCGGGAGAAGCGCCGCCCCCGCAGGCGAGCGAGCGCGGCGGCGATCGTGGCGGCGGGGTCGTCGGGCCGAGGATCGGTCATGGTTCGAATTTACATGTCTCTTGACATGTTCCACACAAGCATGTCACCATGCATGTAGTTGTTACATGACATATATCTGAGGAGAACTTCCATGAACACCCCCGAAACACCCACACCCCGCCCCCTCGGCTTCTGGCTGCGCGCGCTGGATGCTTCACTCTCGCGAGAGATCGACGGGCGCCTTGCGGCCGAAGACGTCACACGACGCGACTGGATGCTGCTGAACGTCATCGACGGATCCATCGACGCACCCTGGCCCACGCGCCAGGGCCGCGGCCCTGGCCACGGACGCGGACGCCACCTGCGCCACCTCGCCGACCGAGGCTGGGTGGAGGAGGCCGGAGACGGCAGCCTGTCGCTCACCGACGCCGGTCGCGAGGCGAAGCAGCGTCTGGCGGGCATCATCGACGAGGTGCGCTCCCGCCTGGTCGAGACCGTCGGCGAGCAGGACTACGAAACGACCGTGCGCAGCCTCGAGGCCCTCACCCGCTCGCTCGGCGGCGCCGACGACGACTCGTTCGACTTCGCTCGCGGCCGCTTCGGTCGCGGGCACGGCTTCGGCCGCGGGCACGGCGACGGGCACGGTCGCGGATACCGACACGGCTCCGGCGACGGGCACGGTCGCGGATTCCGTGACGGCTGGGACGGCAACCGCCACCACGGCTTCGGTCCGCGCCACCCCGGCTACGGCCCCCGCCCCGACCGCGCCCCCACCGCCTGACGACACCCGACCCCGCCCCGCCGATGTCGGAGAATCGCGCCGATGTCGGAGGATTCGCCCGAAATCGTCCGACATCGAGCTGAATCTCCGACATCGGCGGGGGCGATGCGACCTCCCGCGCCGGTCTACCCGGGTAGACTCGCGCTCGCCGAGGGATTCAGGGCGAGGGAGAGCGACGGATGGGGCGGGACGAGGCGCGCAGCCGCCGGGTGACCCGGGCCGACGTCGCGCGTGCGGCGGGCGTGAGCACGGCCGTCGTGAGCTACGTCATGAACGGCGGCCCGCGTCCGGTTGCGCCCGAGACGGCGGCCCGCGTGCGCGCGGCGATGGATGACCTGGGCTACCGGCCGAACCACGCGGCACGCACCCTCAATCTCGGCACGACCCGCACCATCGGCCTCGTGCTGCAGGACACGCTCAACCCCTACTTCGCCGAGTTTGCCGGTGAGATCGACCGCGCCGCCCGCGAACGCGGATTCGGCGTGCTCACCGCCGAGTCGCACGGCGATCGCGACGCCGAACGCCGCCTGCTCTCGGATCTGTCCGACCGTCAGGTCGACGCCCTGCTGCTCGCGAGCTCGGGGCCTCCCACCACCGAGCCCGCCGTTGCCAACCCGCGGGATCCCACCACCGTGCTGCTCGACTGCGCCGGTCCGGTCGCCGGTCATCACACGATCGGTCCGGATGCCGCCTCCGGCGCCCGCGCCGCCGTCGCCCATCTCGCACAGGTGCACGGCCGCCGGCGCATCGGCATGGTCATCGGCCCCGACGGTCTCGCCAGCCCCGATCCGCGCCTCGCCGGATGGCGCAGCGAAACCAAGGCGCGCGGCGTCACGCCGGGCGCCCTCGCGGTCGACGACTGGAGCAACGCGGGCGGATACCGCGCCGCACGACGCCTCCTCGACACCGGAGCACTGCCCGACGCGCTCTTCGTCGGCTCCGATGCGCAGGCGATCGGCGTGCTCCGCGCCCTCCTCGAGGCTGGCATCGACATCCCGCGCGCGTGTCCGATCGTGAGCTTCGACGGCACGGGCGCCGGCGACTTCACGTGGCCGGCGCTCACCTCAGCACGTCAGCCCGTGCGCGAGATGGCCGATCTCGCGCTCGCGCTGGTCGCGCATCCCGACCCCGACCCGCGCTATCACGCGTTTCCCGTCGACCTCGTCGTGCGGGAATCGTGCGGATGCCCCCTCACACCCCCGGTCGCAGGACCGATCGATTCCTGACGCGAAAGGCCTCCGTGACCTCCTCCTCCCCCGCCTTCCCGCGGCGCGCCGTGTCGCTGCGCGCCGCCGGCGTCGCGCTCGTGCTCGACCTCTCCGGCGATCTGCTCCCGGCGACCGCGCACTGGGGCGCCGACCCCGGACAGCTGAATGAGCCGGAGGCGTTCGCGCTCATCGACGCCGGCGTGAACCCCGTCGGCCTCAACCAGGTGGACGAGCCGGTGCGCGTGGCGATCCTTCCCGAGGGGTCGAGCGGATGGCCCGGCCGTCCCGGCGTATCCGGTTCGCGCGGCGGCACGGCGTGGTCGCCGCGATTCCGGGTGACCGAGCGCACACTCGGAGGCGTCGCGGTGCGTGATGGCTACACCGAGTCCGGGCCGGGGGAGCTCGTCGTGCGCGCCGAAGACGCCAGAGCCGGCCTCGCGCTGACGCTCCGCGTGGAGCTGCTGCCCAGCGGACTCGTGCGCACACGAGCGGAGCTGACCAATCTCGGCACCGACGACTACGCGCTCGATGCGCTCACGCCGGCGCTGCCGATCCCGCCCATCGCCGGCGAGGTGCTCGACTTCGCCGGCCGCTGGGCGCGTGAGCGTACACCGCAGCGCACCGACCTCGGTGTCGGCATCCACTCGCGCGAGAACCGCCGAGGGCGCACCGGCGCCGATTCGGCCTATCTGCTGCACGCCGGGGTGCCCGGATTCGACTTCGCTTCGGGAGAGGTGTGGGCGGTGCACGCGGCGTGGAGCGGCAACCACGTGCACTACGCCGAGCGGCTCTTCAGCGGCGAGCAGATGCTCGGGGGCGGCGAACTGCTGCTGCCCGGCGAGGTCGTCCTCGACGCGGGTGCGTCTTACACGTCGCCATGGCTCTACGGCGCATACGGCGACGGGCTCGACGAGCTCGCGGCGCGTTTCCATCGGCATCTGCGGGCCCGTCCGCAGCATCCGTCGTCGCCGCGCCCGGTCACCCTCAACGTGTGGGAGGCGGTCTACTTCGACCACTCCCTGCCGGGACTCATCGATCTCGCCGACCGGGCAGCGGAGATCGGGGTGGAGCGCTACGTGCTCGACGACGGCTGGTTCGGATCCCGCCGCGACGACACCTCCGGCCTCGGCGACTGGCAGGTGTCTGCGGATGTCTGGCCCGACGGGCTCGGGCCACTGGTCGACCACGTGACCGGACTCGGCATGCAGTTCGGACTGTGGTTCGAGCCCGAGATGGTGAACCTCGACTCCGACGTGGCGCGGGCGCATCCGGAATGGATCATGAGCGCCGATCCCGACCGGCTGCCGGTTCCGAGCCGCCACCAGCAGGTGCTGAACCTGGCGATCCCGGCCTGCTACGACCACATCCGGGATGCGATGGTCGCGATTCTGCGCGAGTACGACATCTCGTACATCAAGTGGGATCACAACCGCGACCTCGTCGAAGCGGCCGACCGCATCGACGGCCGACCGGTCGTGCACGCCCAGACGCTCGCCTTCTACCGGCTCGTCGACGAGTTGAAGGCGACCTTCCCGGGCCTCGAGATCGAGTCGTGCTCCTCGGGTGGCGGGCGCATCGACCTCGAGGTGATCGAGCGCACCGACCGCGTTTGGACATCGGACTGCATCGACCCGCACGAGCGCCAGCTCATGCACCGCTGGACCCAGCAGCTGCTGCCGCCCGAGCTGATGGGCGCGCACATCGCGTCAGGCGTCTCGCATACGACCGGACGGGGCCACTCGCTGGAATACCGCGCGTCGACCGCGCTGTTCGGTCACTTGGGCATCGAGTGGGATCTGCGCGACGCCCCGGCGGCGGAGTTCGCGCAGCTCACAGCCTGGGTG
This sequence comes from Microbacterium sp. MTN4-26, assembly GCF_042846595.1. Lineage (NCBI taxonomy): Bacteria > Bacillati > Actinomycetota > Actinomycetes > Micrococcales > Microbacteriaceae > Microbacterium > Microbacterium sp. MTN4-26. Next base: position 1,682 of record NZ_BTGO01000007.1, on the reverse strand, counting down.
GCGTTCTACAAGCAGTGGCGTGACCTGCTGCACACCGGCACGATCGTGCGTCTCGACACCGGTGACGAGACCCTGTTCGGTCACGGCGTGGTCGACGCGGACCGTTCCCGCGCGCTGTTCGCGATCACCTCGGTCGACCGGCCGGTGACGAGCATGTACGGGCGCGTGCGCCTGCGCGGGCTCGATCCGGATCGTCGCTACCGGGTGCGCCCGGTACTGCCGGCGGGAAGTCTCGGCGGGATGCTGCCGCCACCGTGGTGGGGTGGCGGCGCGGGTGACATGGCCGCGCACTCCGCGGTCACCGCCGACGATGTCGCTGCGAGCGTGGGTGCCGTCTTCACCGGCGGGACCCTCGAGCGGGTCGGCCTCACGCATCCGGCGGTGTTCCCCGACACGACCGTGCTTTACGACGTCGAGGCGATCGACTCGGTTGCCCGTTGACGGGGCGTCCCGCGGTCGCCGCTGTGCCCCCCGACGACGCAGCGACCGCGGGGTAAACCCCGGGTATCGGTGTTCGTGAAGGCGACGACTCCGTGGCCTCCGACTGCCGACGCGACTCAGGTTAGAGGATTCTCATCCCGAGGGGAAGGGGTGCAGCGAAGCGGATTCTCATCGACCCGCGGAGCCCGCATCGGTGACGCCGACATCGGATCGGTGGAAGTTCTGGAACGAGCGCGAGGCGGTCGGTCCGCGCTGCCCCTGGTAACGGTTGGCGTACGGGCCGGAGCCGTAGGGGTTCTCGGTCGGCGACGAGAGCCGGAAGAAGCACAGCTGCCCGATCTTCATGCCCGGCCACAGCTTGATCGGCAGGGTCGCGACGTTGGACAGTTCGAGGGTCACGTGGCCCGAGAACCCCGGGTCGATGAATCCGGCCGTCGAGTGGGTGAGGAGTCCCAGGCGGCCGAGCGACGACTTGCCCTCCAGACGCGCTGCGACATCGTCGGGCAGGGTGACCTGCTCGAACGTCGACCCGAGCGCGAACTCTCCCGGATGCAGGATGAACGGCTCATCCGGCGCGACCTCGATCAGGTGCGTGAGGTCGGGCTGGTCTTCGGCGGGATCGATGAACGGGTACTTGTGGTTGTCGAACAGCCGGAAGTACCGGTCCAGGCGAACGTCGACGCTGGACGGCTGCACCATCCGCGCATCCCAGGGGGCGATTCCGATGCGTTCGGCGTGGACTTCTGCGCGGATATCGCGATCGGAAAGCAGCACGGCATCAGCCTAGCGATCCGCGTGCGAGCGTTCGACGCCGACCTTGTTATGCTGTCGGATGCTGCGGTTTTCCGCTCTCGGGGATGTAGTTCAATGGTAGAACTTCTGCTTCCCAAGCAGACAGCGCGGGTTCGATTCCCGTCATCCCCTCCACAAGCCCTCACGTGCCACCGACGGTGGTGCGGGAGGGCTCTCGTACGGATGCCGTCGGCATCGATCCGCCTGCGGGCGTCCTGATCCGCCCACGGCACAGCGGGTTGTCTAGAAAGGCGCTGGGCAGACTTCTGGGTCGGGTGGGTCCGCGTCGCCCGGGCCGCCGACCCCGTCGGGCATGAACATGACTCGTGGTGGTGGGTCGTCGTCGTATTCGAGGCCGGAGGGTGCGGTGAAGTGAAGTCTTCCGCCGGGCATTTGGACGACGGTCCATCCGGCGGCTTGTTTCAGCGCGTGGTGGCTTTCGCAGAACG